>JBDTIO010000659.1:0-22302 GCA_039936375.1 Caldimonas sp.
CGCGCCCGTTCATCCAGCACCGATGCAAGCGATCGGTACTTCGACTCGATCTGTCCTATCGCGGCTGCAATCTGCATCCCGCTTTAGAACACACTAATGAAACTTTATCAAGTTATTGTTGCGCGCCCGCCTTAGTTCTCATGAACCCAATGGTCCAGCCTCAGGGGTTCACTCCAGCAGTGGGTCAGTATTACTTCGGCGGCAACACCGTGGGGCCGGCAGCCGGCACGGCAGCGCAAAATCGACGGACACCTGGCTCGCCCCGGTGCGCTACCCGAGGCTCGATGACGATGAAGATCGCGTTGCTGTCCGACCTGCACCTGTCCGTGCAAGCCATGAACGCGCCGGCGACGAATGCCGACGTCGTCGTGCTCGCCGGCGACCTGCACCGTCCGGCTACTGCCATCCGATGGGCGCGGCAGTACCACCAGCCGACCTTGTTCGTCGCCGGCAACCACGAGTTCTATGGCGGTGACCTGGTGACGACGATGCGCGAACTGCGCGCACATGCCCGCGGCACTGTCGTGCGCGTGCTCGACCACGATGTCTGGCAGCACGACACGGTGCGTTTCCTCGGTTGCACCTGGTGGTCGGACTATCGGCTGTTCGACTCGCTCGCGCAGCGCGAGCAGGGGCTGCTACAGGCCCGCGAGATGGTGCGGGACTTCTCGCGCATCCGCTGCGCGCCTGACTTCGACGAGAAGTTCACGCCGGCAATGTCGCAGCACCTGTTCGACGGCGCGGTGGCCTGGCTCGAGCGGCAATTCGCCATCCCGCACGACGGGCCGACGGTGGTAATCACCCATTTCGCGCCGGCGCGAGGCAGCATTGCCGCGAGGTTTGCCGGCTCGCCGCTGAACGCGTGCTTCGTGTCCGATCTGGAGCCGCAGATTCGCCGCTGGCAGCCGGCCTTGTGGTTGCACGGCCATGTGCACGACAGCTTCGACTATCGCATCGGCAACACCCGCGTCGTCGCCAACCCGCGCGGTTATGCGCCGAAGGGCGTGGTCGAGAACAAGGCTTTCGATGCTTCACTGACGATAGACGTGACCTGAGCGACGAGCGAAGGAATGGAATGACCGACATGAATACCCAAGTGCAAGTCACTTCGACATTGGGTGAAGCGATCGTTGAGCACATTGCCGAAGCCGTGATCTATGCCAACCGCAACGGTGCCATCGAACGCTGGAACACGGCAGCTGCGCAGATGTTCGGTTTCAGCGCCGCCGAGGCCATCGGGCGAAGCCTGGACCTGATGTGGACCTGATGATCCCCGAGCATCTGCGCGCCGCGCATTGGCGCGGCTTCGAAGCCGCGATGCAAAGCGGTACGCTGCGACTGAACGGCCGTGCCACGCTGACACGCGGTTTGCACAAGTCGGGCCGCAAGCTGTACATCGAGATGAGCTTTGCGCTGGTGCGCGACGGCGGGGTGATGCTGGGTTCGGTCGCGGTGGCGCGCGACGTCACCGAGCGCGTCGAGCAAGGAAACTCGCCATTCGGGCGAGCAGGGCATTTTCGCAGCGGGCCGATCGCCTTTGATCTAGATCAATACGAAATACCACGATGTTCAGCTTCTTTGATCTAGATCAAACAATATAGAGGTGCAACTGATCTATATCAACATTGGCCATAAGAGCTGGTGTTAAGGGATGTCGAGCGCATCGCCAAGTTGAGTCCATGCCCAGCGTCACTGTTCGCCCTTGACGCCATTGACGCCATCGCACGAGATCTGGTTCGGCGGCAGTAGCGCGATGAGGCCAAGTTTGACCACGAAAGCTGCGGCGTTTCGGGCGCCGGCGGCCGCGTGCCGCGTGCGGTCAGTAGCGCCCGAGGACTGCGAACATCAGGGCGCCGAACGCCCTCCGCGGGGCCGTCGCAGAAGCGGCCTTTGCAATGCGCCACTGCTGCTCAGGCACCGGGTTCATGCCACGATCGAAGATGCACATCCGAATAAGCCGCTCATGGTGACCGCGACGCAAAACGTCCGGCGGCTCATCACCACGAACACACGAACTCGGCGTGGGCGAACTGCAACACGGACACGTTGGCGACCAGGGTCGGGCTTTGACTGGCCCGCATCTTGGGACGTTTTTGTGCCAGAAAAGCTTCCGACTTCCTTCCGTCAACACAAAACCTTGAACCCTTGCTGGCGACAACCACAAGCGCGGGCCTAACCCTTGGCGTCAGAATCCCGGAAACTAAGCTGCCGAGGACGCCTGCATCGTCGACCTGGGGTAGAGGTCATATTCAGCAATGGGCGGACTGGACTACGCGAAGAGAGGCGGCTCTCAATGTCGGCTGCCCGGCTTTTGCTTTCGACGTTCGGGCCGACCCTGAAGACCGGAACTGTCGGCTCTGCGCCGCTCGACGCGAATGCGCTCACTGCCTTTGACTCATGGGAGCGCACAGGATAGAGGGTCGGGCAAATTGCACCAGAGCCTATTCAATCAGTCGTCGCAACATCTCGAGCCAGGAGGTGTCGTATGGGACGATACAAAGGGTGGGCAGCAGACCGGACTGGTCGGGCAGCGATGCGCTCGTTCTGTCGCAGTAAGCCCGAGGTGGTACTGTGGGCCGAGGTAATTTGACCGGCCGAAGATGATTGAGGCGCTTGGTGTCTTGACCCGAACGAGGGGCTCAGCCCCGGTCAGCGCGAGGCGATCGACCGCGTCTGCCGCGAGCATGCAGAGCTGGCCGACAACGCGTTCGTCGCCGCCAACCTCGAGCGCTGGCTTGCATAGGGCGACCCCCAAAATGAGCATCCCATGACCTCCTTTCGGCCCGTCTTCGGCGACATTCACAACCACAACGCCCATGGCTATGGCCGGGGATCCATTGAGCGATCGCTGGACGTCGCCCAAACCCATCTTGATTTCTTCGCCTTCACGGGACATTCGAGCTGGCACGACATGCCCGCGATGGAAGGCGGCCGCGAGCGCCATTGGACGCTCGGGTTTCAACGACTCGAAGAGACGTGGCCGCGAGTCCAGGCTGTCATCGCCGGTGGCAACCGCGACGGCGAGTTTTGCGCCTTCCTTGGATTCGAATGGCACTCCTCCCGCTGGGGCGACCAATGCGTCGTCTTTCCGGGAGATCACCGCCCATTGTTCAAGGCCGCCGATCCGGCAGAGCTGCGACGCTTCTGCGTAAGCGAACAAGCGCTCATGATCCCGCACCATCTAGCCTATCCGGCGGGGCGCCGCGGAGTGAACTGGGATGCCTTCGACGAAGCATGCACGCCGGTCGTGGAAATCTACTCCGAGCATGGCAACGCGGAGAACGATCGCGGTCCGTTCAGTTACTTTTCCCACTCAATGGGCGGCAGGCAGACGAGCCACACAGCGACGGCCGGACTGGCGGCGGGACTGCGCTTCGGCTTCGTAGGCTCCTCCGACGATCACGCCGGGTTTCCAGGGGCGTACGGCGAGGGCTTGATGGCGGCGCTTGTCGACGATCTCTCGAGAGAAGCGATCTTTTCCGCCATACGTGCGCGCAGGACGTACGCACTAACGGGGGACCGCATAGAAGTTGATCTGCGAGTCAACGGCGAACCGATGGGGTCGACACTCGAGGCAGGACGAGAGGTCGAGGTCTCCTTCGCGGTTCAGGGGCGCGACGAGCTCGACGTCGTCGAAATCATCCAAGACGGCCGGATCGTTCACCGAGCCTTTCCCAGTGACACAGCGGCCGCAGATTTCACGGCTGCACCGTTGCAGCTTCGGCTTGAATGGGGTTGGGGTCCCTGGGGCGCTCTGGCCTTGGACCGCGTCTGCGACTGGGCGATGCGAGTCAATATCCGCCAGGGTCGCCTCATGCGCTTCTTTCCGTGCCTGCAGTCGATGCCCTTCGACGAGCGTCGGCGCCACCGATTCGAGCGCGTGGGCGCTTCCGGTTTGGCCATTCGGTCGTACTCGGCACGCCAGGGAGCGTATCGTGAAAATCCGAATCAGAGCGTAGTCCTCGAGATCCAGGCAGCCGTCGATAGCCGACTCGATCTTGATTTCGATGCTCCCGTCATCGAGCATCATTCGGTCGTGCTCGACAGTCTCCTGCGTGGGTCTCATCATGGATTTACCGGGCCGTTTCCGGCCGAGTCTTGGCAGTGGCATCGCGTCGTGCCTCTCAATGCGTCCTCCGTGCAAGGCAGCTGCACGCTGGATCTCCCCGAGAAGCGTTCGCACGTGTATCTTCGCGTCCGCCAGCGCAATGGACATATGGCATGGGCCAGCCCAGTGTTCATCAACTATCGGTAGGTCATGAAAATCGAACGCATCGAGGTGTTCCCGATCCGACTGCCGCTCAAGGCGGTGCTCACATTGCCCGGCGGCCCAAGCCGGACGATCGAGGAAGGAAAACGCATTGCGCTGGTCAAGATGACCGACGAAGACGGCCACGTCGGCTGGGGCGAGGCAGGGCCTTCCAGACGCTGGTCCGCCGAGACCCTGGAATCCTGTGTGACGTCGGTCCGTCATTACTTGGCGCCGGCTGTCCTCGGCCTCGATCTGTTCGACATCGCAGGCCTGCATTCCCGCATGAATCGCGAGCTTGCAATGGGGCTGGATCCGGGGCAGCCCATCGCCAAGGCAGCCGTCGATATCGCTCTTCACGATCTGATCGGCAAACGGTTGGGTATCAACCTGCAGAGCTGGCTCGGCGCCAAGGGTGCCGACTCAGTAACGCTGGCACGCCTGGTCTCCGCGTCGGCTCCCGAAGAGGCGGCGAGGCTCACGACTGAGGCCTTGTCTGAAGGCTATCGAGGCTTCAAGGTCAAAATCGGCCACAACAAGGCGCTCGACGCCGACATCGTGCGAGCGGTCGTCGAGGCGAGTGCCGGAAGCTACGTCTGGGTCGACGCCAATCAAGGGTATACGTTGGAAGAGGCCCTGAAGATGTCACGCGTCCTCGAAAGGCTCGGCATCACCATGTTCGAGCAGCCAGTCCCCATGAGCGACGTTCATGGCATGAAAAGGCTTCTCTCGTCCTCCGGCGTGACGATTGCTCTGGACGAGGCCGCCATCGGCTTGCCCTTCGTCATCGAGCTGATTCGCCGCGAAGCGGTCGAAGGTCTTGCCATCAAGGTCTCGAAGGTTGGTGGCCTGTACTACGCCCGCCAAATGTGCGATCTCGCCCGCAACGCAGGTATCGCTCTGATCGGGTCTGGTCTTATGGACGCTCCCATCGGCTTTGCAGCGTCAGTGCACCTCTTCGCGGCCTACGGCATGCAGCTTCCAGTCGATCTGAATGGACCACAGTTCATCGCTGAAGATTATCTGGGCGAGCCATTGCCGGTTCGCGATCAAGTCGCCTACGTTCCGAGCGGTCCTGGGCTAGGCGTCCTGGTCGACGAATCCAAGGTGAAGAGGTTTTCCCTAGCTCTGGAAATCTGATGCCGCCAAGATGCTGTTCCAAGCGTTTGGAGTCACCGTCACAAAGGGGACCCATGAAGGCGATTTTCGCGGCCGTGTGCATTTGGTGTCTAGCCTTCTGGCCACTCGCCGCCACCGCACAGTCCTATCCCAATCGCCCGGTGAAGCTGATCGTCGGTTTTCCGGCCGGTGGCTCGACCGACGTGGCAGCGCGTGTGCTGGCGGATCGCTTGACGCAATCGCTAGGTCAAACCTTCGTCGTCGAAAACCGGGCAGGCGCCAGCGGCAATATCGCCTCCGAAACGGTTGCAAGAGCGGCGCCCGATGGCTATACGCTCATGATGGCTGCCACGTCGTTTGCCGCGGCCCCTGCATTCTTTGACAAGCTTTCCTGGGATCCCATCAAGAGCTTTACTGCGGTTTCGCTGGTGGCGACGGTGCCCATTCTGGTTGTCACGACGGCTTCTCTGCCGGTCAACTCCATCAAGGAGCTCGTCGCCTACTCCAAAGAACACCCCGGGAAGCTCAACATGGCGTCGCCCGGGGCGACAACGCTGACTCGACTCGCCGGCGAGCAGTTCAAGCAGACGGCCAAGCTTGACTGGGTGACGGTGAACTACAAGGGCGGAGCACCGGCTATGCAGGACATGCTGGGTGGGTCCGCACAGGTCATGTTCGCGAACATATCGGACGTGATCGCTCAAGTGAAGGCCGGCAAGCTCAAAGCCCTGGCGGTCACGACGTCTGAGCGCTCAGCCATCCTGCCGGAAGTTCCAACGTTGGCTGAATCCGGCTATCCCAGTTTCGCATTTGCGACATGGCAGGCTGTCCTGGGTCCCGCTGGTATCCCTCGCGACGTGGTCGAAAAGCTGAATGCGGAGATTCGCAAGATCGTCGGAGCACCTGAGGTCAAGGCTCAGTTTCTGACCCTGGGCACCGAAGCATCTAGCAGCTCGCCAGATGCCTTGCGTGACCTTGTCGCCGAAGAAGTCGTGAAGATCAAGCGTGTTGCAACTTCGGTGAACGCGACCAACAACTGAAACGGCACCGTGAAGCTGTCGCTCTGCAACGAAGTCTTGGCCCACCTGCCATTCGAATCGCAGTGCCAAAGCGCTGCTTCTTTCGACTACGCCGGTCTCGAACTCGCTCCCTATACCCTTCATGACAACCCGGCGGAACTTACAGAACGAGACGCCCGACGCTGCCGCGGAATTGCGAAGGAGCATGGCCTCGCCATTTCCAGCTTGCACTGGCTTTTGGCGCAGCCGCCCGGACTCTCGATCGCCTCACCTGACGAACGGGTGCATGGTCGCACCGTCGACTTCCTGTTGCGCATGATCGACTTTGCTGCGGTCTGTGGCGCCGACGTGCTCGTGCATGGCTCACCAAGTCAACGCTCGCCCGTGGCAGGCCAATCGGTCGCAGACGCGGGACGCCGGTGCGAAGTCGCTTGGGAACGACTTGGCCGTCACGCGGGCGAGGCCGGTGTCCTGTATTGCATCGAACCACTCCGCCCACAGGTCACGCCCGTGGTCAACACGGTCGCAGAGGCTCTCGCAGTCGTTGATCGGACTCGTACTGGTGCTCTTCGAACCATGGTTGACTTGAGCGCTGCCGAGGCGTCGGAAGCCGAGAGCCCAGCAGCCCTTTTGCGTCGCTACCTGCCTGGCGGGAAAATCGCGCACATTCAACTGAACGATGCCAATCGGCGAGGGCCTGGCCAAGGAAGTACTGCGGTCGAGCCCGTACTGGAGGCCTTGATCGATGATGGGTATGACGGTTGGATCGCAATCGAGCCCTTCGAATATTTTCCTGACCCAATAAGCTGCGCTTCATTTTGCGCAACGTATGTGAGAAATATCTGCTCCGAAATCTCTCGCCGCAAGTCCGCACATACCGCTGCAGAACGGCACCGGAAGTGATGCAAGAAGGATGCAGCCGAAGGTGCCCGTCAGCGACGGCGACGGCGGCTGCCAGCGGTTTTCTCAGGCAAAGCGGCGCTGCCCCATGCCCGAAACGTTAAAGGCGCAAGTCATCCTCCTAAAGCGGCAGCGCATCAAGCCGTTTCGCAGAGTGACAAATAATTTGCCGGCGCTCGCGATCTTCGCTGGGCTGCTCGTCTTATGGCAGCTTGCGGTTTCATTTCTCGGCGTGCGTGAATACCTGTTGCCGAGTCCAGCCGCCGTCTTGCGAGCGATGACGAGCGACGAGATACCGTGGGGTCGTCACATTTGGGTAACCGCGCTCGAAATCGTCGGCGCCTTCCTGCTGGCAGGAATTGCCGGTGTCGCTCTCGGCGCGGCGATCGCTTGGTCCGAAGCGATGTCGCGTGCGTTGACGCCCTTTCTCGTCTTCGTCAATACCTTGCCGAAAGTCGCGGTCGCGCCCCTCATTCTGATTTGGCTGGGCTACGGCATCCTGCCCAACATCCTGATCGGCGCCTTGATCGGCTTTTTTCCGGTGGTCATCAATACCGCCGTCGGCCTGACCCAGATCGACCAGGATCTGGTCGATCTGGGTCGCGTCTTCAACGCCCCGAAATGGAAAGTCTTCTTGAAGATCCGCGTCCCCAACGCATACCCTTATATCCTGAGTGCCCTGAAGGTAACCGCGACGGCGGCCGTCGTCGGTGCGATCGTCGGTGAATTCGTCGCTTCACAACGAGGTCTCGGCTACGTGATCATCACGACTCAAAGCAACATGAACACACCAGTGGCGTTTGCCGCGCTGGTCTGGATATCGATCCTCGGTCTCGCTCTGTTCGGCATCGTCTCGGTGCTCTCACGGCTGCTTGTGCCATGGGCGAGTGACGCATGAGAAATGACGAAATCCAAATTGCTGAAGTCAAACCTTGTCAAGGAGTGGTCGAATGAACGGAAAACTGAAAGTCTTATCCCTGTTCGGCGCGACGATGATCGCGCTGTTCGGCGGCTCTGCATCTGCGCAGGCGCCGACACCGCCGCTCGAGAAATTCACTTTCGCGCTTAACTGGTTCCCGGTCGGCGATCACGCGGCGTACTGGGTGGCGCTCGACAAGGGCTATTTCGCCAAAGCCGGGCTTGACGTAACGCTCGAGAACTCGAAAGGCTCGGGCGACTCGATCGCGAAGGTCGATACCGGCCGCGCCGATGCCGGCCTCGCCGATACGGTCGCGGTGGTCGCGGCCGACGCCCGTGGAGCCAATGTCAAGATTGTCGGCATGGTGTTCGACAAGACGCCGCTCAATTTCTTCAGCAGAAAAGACAACCCCATCACCAAGCCAAAAGACCTCGAAGGCAAAACTATCGGCGCGCCTCCGGGTGATAGCCAACGCCAAGCCTGGCCGGCCTTCGCAAAGCTTCACAAGATCGACGACAGCAAGGTCACCTGGGTGAATATCGAAGGCAGCGCGAAGATGGCCGCGCTTGCCGAAAAACGAGTCGACCTTGTCGCCGACTACAGCACCGGCCTGCCGTACTACGTCAGGGCACTTGGTGCTGGAAACGTCGTGATGATGCCCTGGGCCGATACCGGGTTCGATCTCTACAGCATGTCGATCATGGCCAGCGAAAAAACGATGAAAGAACGCCCGAAGGTTCTCCGGGCGTTCCTTGCAGCCGCCTACATGGGCTGGCGCGACGTCATGAACGATCCGAAAGGTGCGCTCGCCATCTTCAAGAAGCGTGTTCCGGAGATTGATCTGGCGCTGATCGAGCCCAACATGATGCTCGGCCTGGATCTGATGCGCACGAAGAACTACGCCGACCACGGCATCGGATGGATCGACAACAAGAAGATGTGCGCCTCTGTCGACCTGATCAATACCTATATGGGCCTCGCCAAAAAGGTGGATTGCAACGTGGTTTACACGACCGACTTCCTGACCAGGGTTGCGATGCCGCTTGCTGTCAAGTGACTCGACCAGTAGCCGCTGCCATGGCAACGAACGGCGCGCTGATCGAGATCGAAGGCGTCGGCATGGTCTACGAGGCAGAAAGCGGTCCGGTGGAGGCTTTGCAAGGCATCACATTGGCGGTTGCTGAGGGCGAATTTGTCGCTATTGTGGGTCCCAGCGGATGCGGCAAATCGACACTGATGCGGATCATTGCGGGGCTGCGGCAGGTGACCTCCGGTCGCGTCGTCGTCGCCGGCTCGGTCGTCAGCCGGCCCGTGTCGCGCGTCGGAATGGTGTTCCAGACTGCGGTGTTGTTGAAATGGCGCACGGTTCTTGACAACGTGCTGCTGCCTGCGGAACTCTCCGGGCAAGACCCGGCGAAATTCCGCACGCGTGCCCTGCAGCTGCTCGAGATCGTCGGCCTCGGCGAATTCGTTAACAAGCAGCCCAGCGAGCTGTCGGGCGGGATGCAGCAACGCGCCTCGCTTTGCCGTGCCTTGTTGCTCGATCCCCCTGTCCTTTTGATGGATGAACCGTTTGGCGCTCTCGACGCGATGACCCGTGACGAGATGAACCTCGAGCTGCTTCGAATCTGGGGCGAAGACCGCAGCAATGAGGCCGGCCGCTCCGGACCTGGCAGCACCGGGCCGCGCAAGACGATCATCTTCGTCACCCATTCGATTGCGGAGGCGGTGTTCCTCGCCGATCGTGTGGTCGTGATGACCCCTCGTCCCGGCCGCGTCGCCGCTATCCACCAAGTGGCGGTCTCACGACCACGCACTGTCGAATCTCGCGTTGGCCCTGAATTTGGTCGTTTGACACTCGAGATCTACAAGGAGCTCGCCGGCACGACGGCAAAACGCGAAACCTCCGCTGCCGTGTTGCTATGAAAGTCTGTCGATGATTCCGCCGCCTCGACTCAAGGTTCTCGAAATAAAGGTCTTCGAGCAGCCATTTCGGCTGCGGATGCCTTTTCGCTTCGGTGTCATCACGGTCACCGAAGGGCTGCAAGCGTTCGCGCGCGTCCGAGTTCGGCTGGAGGACGGTCGTGAGGGCACCGGCTTCGCGGCTGAAGCGGTCAGCGCAAAATGGTTCGACAAGAACCCCACTCTCACCGACAAGCAGAACGTCGAACAGTTGCGCATGGCGGTCGAGATTGCGACGGCGGCGTATCTGGCAGCGCCGCTCATGACAACTTTCGACCTCTTCGCTGAGCATTACCGACCCCAGCTCGATGCCGGTGCCGCGCTCGATTTGCCTCCCTTGGTAGCCAGCTATGGACCGGCGCTGCTCGATCGGGCGGTGTTGGATGCCGTGTGCCGCATTCTCGGCATATCGTTCTGGACGGCGATGCGAGCCAACGTTCCTGGGATGCACGGCCATGCCGCCGCGCCCGACCTTCTCGACCTTGACTTCGACGCCTTTCTTTCAGCCCTTAACCCGGCGCAGACGCTAGAAGCCAGGCACACAGTCGGTCTGGTCGATCCAATCGTCAGTTCTGACCAGCCTGGTGACACGCGCGTGGAAGACGGCCTTCCCGAGACGCTCGAAGAAGTCGTAGCCATCTACGGTCAACACTACTTCAAGCTCAAAGTATCGGGAAAGATCGACGCTGACCTCGAGCGCCTGAGCCGCATCGCCAGCGTTCTCGACCAGATTCGCGAGCCGATCCATGTCACGCTTGACGGTAACGAGCAATACGAAGATATCGATGCGGTCACGGCGCTGTGGAGCGCGATGGAAAGCGCACCGTCGCTGCGTCGCCTTTGTGCATCGACACTTTTCGTCGAGCAGCCGCTCATGCGCAAGGTCGCACTCGCGCGCAGCGTACGGTCACTGGCACGGTCGAAGCCAGTAATCATCGATGAATCTGACGGCGACCTCGACGCCTTTCCGCTGGCCCGCTCGCTTGGCTATTCGGGCGTTTCTTCGAAGGACTGCAAGGGCTTTTACAAGTCGCTGATCAATCTCGCACGCTGTCGTCGATGGAATGGAAGGGCCGGAGAGGCGGGCGGCTATTTCATGTCGGGTGAAGATCTGACGACGCAGGCGGGCATTTCCGTGCAGCAGGATCTGGCTCTCGTCAGCCTGCTCGGCCTAACGCACGTCGAACGCAATGGCCACCATTTCATCGACGGCTTTGCGGGTCGTCCTGTGACAGAGGCGATGAACTTTTTGCATGTGCATCCCGATCTTTATCGAAACGACGCGGGCCGGGTTCGACTTCATATCGAAAACGGCCTATTGCGGATCGGGTCGCTTGAATGTGCTGGATTCGGTTCCTCGGTGACACCGGATCTGTCAACCACACCGGCGATGCCGAAAGCTGCCTGGCCACCGTCGGCATCGGCCAGCCAGCTCGGTGCGTTGGCGCCCGGCGGCACTCGACGGAACGCTGTATAGCGTGAAGCTCTCTGGAGGGGTAGAGAATGGATGACTACGATGCGTACGACGGACTCGGGCTCGCCGAGCTGGTGCGCAACGGCCAAACGTCGGCAGACGAACTGTTGTCAGCGGCGATCGCGCGCATCGAACGCCTCAATCCGAAACTCAACGCCGTCGTCACGCCGCTTTATGACTCGGCTCGTTCTTCAATCGCCGCAGGGCTGCCTGGTGGTCCGTTTACCGGCGTGCCCTTTCTGATCAAGGAGTTGGTTGCCTCGGTCGCCAAAACGGCGACGACCGCAGCTTCGCGTCTCTATGAGCACAACCTGGCGGCAGCCGACAGCGAGATCGTCACCCGCTTTCGCCGTGCCGGTCTTGTGATCGCGGGCAAGACGAATTCGCCGGAATTCGGCATTTCTCCGACGACGGAATCGCAACTTTACGGGGTCACTCGCAATCCGTGGCGGCACGACCTCGCGCCCGGCGGATCAAGCGGCGGGTCAGCCGCCGCGGTCGCCGCCGGCATGGTGCCGCTGGCGCATGCGACCGACGGCGGCGGCTCGATCCGCATTCCTGCCTCGGCATGCGGCCTGTTCGGCATGAAGCCGACGCGCGCGCGCATCACGGCCGGACCCGAAGGTGGCGAAGGGCTGAGCGGCTTTGCCATCCAGCACGTCGTGACGCGGAGTGTGCGTGACAGCGCAGCCGCGCTCGATGCTGTTGCCGGATCGTTGCCCGGCGACCCCTACGCCGCAGCGCCGCCTGTGAGACCTTGGCTCGACGAGGTCGCGCAGTCACCCGGGCGGCTGCGAATCGGCTTTGCCCGAAGCACGCCGACAGGTGTGCCGCTCCACTCAGCTTGCATCTCGGCGGTCGATGACGCGGCGCGGCTCTGTGCGTCGCTCGGCCATGAGGTCGAAGAAGCGTCGCCCATATATGACGCCAATGCTCTCGAGCGTGGCTTCGCGACCGTTTTTGGCGCGCACATCATGGCCAACATCGCTCGCAAGACGGGCGGTGCCCTGCCCGCACGTGAACTGGTCGAGCCACTCACCTATGCGATCGCTGAACGGGCACGACAATTGGGTGCCGCGGACTTCATCATTGCGTTGCAAGGCCTGCACAAGGAATCAAGAAAGATCGCAGGCTTTTTCGAGAGCTATGACCTTTGGCTGACGCCGACTTTGGCGCAGCCACCTTTGCCGGTCGGTCATTTCGAGATCGATTCCGCCGACGTCGACGTCTGGAATCGTCGACTTGGCGCGTTCATTCCCTTCACGTATCCATTCAACGTCACTGGTCAGCCGGCCGCTTCAATGCCGCTCTATTGGACCGATGACGGCTTGCCGATCGGCTGCCAATTCGTCGCGCGATATGGCGACGAAGCGCTGCTGTTTCGAATCGCAGCGCAGCTCGAGCTGGCGCGGCCATGGTTTAAGCGACGGCCGCCCGAAAGCTGAGGGCGTCGAAGCTACCTCTGTCCGACTCTTCGCCAACCCCTGCCTGTTCAGCCTGCGCTCGGCGCTCGCCGCCGCGCGCTGCCGGGCTAGCGCATGACCGAATTGAAGAACGAGATCATGTCGGGTGTGCCCAGGGGCACGACGGTCTGATGGTTGGCGCCGGTATAGGTCTTGTAGGTGATATTGGGCGAGCCGTCCGCCTGCAGCTTGGCGACCAGCGCCGAGACCTGCGGCTCGAACACGTTGGCATCGGCCGTGCCCTGCAGCACCAGCGCCGGCTTGTGCAGCACGAATCCCGGGATCACGCCGGGATCGTTGGCAACGAGAAAGGCGCTCATCGCCGGATCGGCGTCCCAGCCGACCTTGAAGCCGGCAAACTGCGCCGGCGTTTTCGTGGCCACAGCCGTCGATACTCTAGGCTCGAGTTCGGCTCGCGTTACAGCGCAAACTAGAATTCAATAACAACCTCGACGAGAAAGCAGAGAAAGCCGAAATGGCGCGCACGATGTTTTTTGAAGGCCTAACGCTTACTGTTGCAAACGTAGGACGATCCATAGAGTTCTACGCGGGCAAGCTGGGTCTGGCCGTCGAACATGACGCTTCGCCCGCGTTCGCGCTTATACGTGCTGGAGGCGCTAAGAGCGGAACGATCGGGCTTCTTTGCTTTGACGAAGCCCGCAAAGCCGGTAGCGAAGAAAGTTCAGCACGGCAAAAGCGCGCCATACACGTCGAATTCAGCACTGACGATCTGGACGCGCTTTTCGAGGTACTGAAAGCCAAGGGTGTGACTTTTGTCGAGCCCCCGCACGATGAGCCGTGGGAGCGATCGATGACCGCCCTGGACCCAGACGGATATTCAGTCGAATTTGCGCAAGGCCGCCGAGGTCGCAACGCACCCGGGGCAAATGACACATGAATCTGTTATTGAAATAGATCTAACGGCCCACATCGCGTCTGGCGTCCATCTCATCAGGCGCCCGACCTTTGCCATGCAATCGGCCCTGGCGGCGTTGCACTGGTCGAACAGCATTCGCAGCGCCTCCCGCTACTCCTTCGGGATGACTGTTTCGGCAAAGCCACTGTCGCGCTCCGAGCTTAGTGCTCCGAGCAGCACGGCGGCATCGTCCATGAAGGCTTGCCACCGCATCGGCTGCTCGTGATACAGCTCAGCGAGCGCCGATTCGAGCTCTCCTCGTGGTGCCGATGCCAGGCCACCCGTCACGGACAGTAGCTGCAGCCTCGTCGGGGCTCTCATTTCCTTACGGCGGTCTCTCATCTGGCTGGCTCTGGTCGAGGTTGGTGGGCGAGGTGCAAGCCCATGCCATTACTGTGACTGGCCGAGCCAAGTATTTTCACGCAATCCAGGCACTCTTGTGTCGAGCCCGTTGCGGTCCACGACTCGCTCTCCATTCATCAGTCTCGACGATGCCTGTGAAGCCGACCATGCGCCCGGCGCTGATCGGGTAGTGAATGACGTGACCGCCCTGGCCGACCCAGTTCACGCCTTCGACGCTCTGCATGCTGAGCGGCAAGGCGTTCGATCGGAATGACTCCGCGCCAGGCGACGGCAGACCCCCGGGCGTCACGCACTCCACGTCTAATAGCCGGCTCGTCGGCAGCAACGCGCTCAAGGTACACGACAAGATCTTCGCGATGTTCTCGTCGGGTGGGCACTTCGTGGTCGAGCTGTCCAAGGCACGCGTGGACGCGCTGGTCGACGGAGGTGCTGGCGAGCGCTTCGACGCCGGCCAAGAGAGGCCCATGAAAAGTGTTTCCCGGGCTGGCATGCCGACATTCACGCGCTCATTCGCGAAGTCCCCTTCCGGAATGCGCACCCTGACCTATCGTCTCTATTGCGGCGAATTCTTTGTCGCTCATGACAGCACAAGACTGTGCGTAAACTCTCTCGGCAAACCCGCGCAATCCGTGCGGACGCTCGCCGCCCTGAACCGACGCATGGATGATTCGTCCCCCTACACGCCGCCTGAAGTCTGGGCCTGGAAGAAGGAGAACGGCGGCCGATTCGCAAACATCAATCGCCCCATCGCAGGTGCCATGCACGAGCAGGAGCTGCCTGTAGGTCGCCATCCCTTGCAGCTTTACTCACTCGGCACGCCGAACGGCGTGAAAGTCACGGTGATGCTGGAAGAACTGCTTGCCCTTGGCCACGCCGGTGCCGAGTACGACGCGTGGCTCGTTCGCATCAACGACGGTGAGCAGTTCGGTAGCGGCTTCGTTGCCGTCAACCCGAATTCCAAGATCCCGGCCTTGTGGGACCGCAGCGCTCCGACGCCGATCCGCCTCTTCGAGTCGGGCGCGATCCTGCTCCATCTGGCGGAAAAGTTCGAAGCTTTTCTTCCAGTCGGCGGCCAGGAGCGCGCCGAGTGCCTGTCGTGGCTGTTCTGGCAGATGGGAAGTGCGCCCTTTCTCGGCGGCGGGTTCGGCCACTTCTATGCCTACGCACCCACCAAGATCGAATACGCCATCGATCGCTACGCGATGGAGGTCAAGCGCCAGCTCGATGTGCTCGACCGGCGCCTTGCTGACAGCCCGTACCTGGCCGGGAAGGACTACACGATTGCCGACATCGCGGTCTGGCCGTGGTACGGCACCCTCGTCAAGGGTCGGCTCTATGAAGCCGGCGAATTCCTGCAGGTTCAGGAATACACGAACGTCCTGCGCTGGACCGACGAGATCGCCAAGCGTCCGGCCGTGCAGCGCGGTCGGATGGTCAATCGCACCTGGGGTCAGCCTTCCGGTCAGCTCCACGAGCGTCATGACGCCCGCGACTTCGACACAAGGACCCAGGACAAGCTGGCTGCCTCGACCTGAAGCCCAGCCCCCGTTGCGAGGTACGCATCATGATCACTCTCTATGACTGTGCTACTGCGCCGAGCCCGCGGCGCGCCCGCCTCCTGCTCGCCGAGAAGGGCGTCGAGTACGAAACGGTCCAGGTCGACCTGAGGAATGGAGAGCAGCTCGGCGACGCGTACCGAAGGGTGAATCCGCAATGCACGGTACCGGCGTTGCGTACTGACGATGGGTTGCTATTGGCCGACAACGCGGCGATCACTGCCTACCTTGAAGCGCGTTTTCCGGAGCCGCCGCTCTTGGGTGTGACGCCGCAGGAGAAGGCCGAGATTGCCAGCTGGAACTGGCGCATCGAGTTCGAAGGACTGATGGCCATCGCCGAGGCGCTGCGCAACAGCGCGCCCGCCATGGCCAGCCGCGCGTTGCCAGGGCCGGTGGACTATGCGCAGATCCCTGAGTTGGCGCAGCGCGGCCTAGCGCGAGTGCAGCAGTTCTTCCTCGTCTTGAACGACCGTCTCGACGGCCGGGACTTCGTTGCTGCGAATCGATTCAGCGTGGCCGACATCACGGCGGTGGTGGCCGTTGACTTTGCGCGTGTCGTAAAGGTCAAGCCGGGCGAGCAACACCCGCACCTGCTGCGCTGGCGAACAGCGATGGCGCAGCGGCCATCGATGTCGCCTTAGAGACGAGCGGCCCGCAATAAAGCGACGTCTGTTATTGGCCACTCTGTTGGCGGCGTGATCTCGGGTTTCATGTATTTTGTGGCGCTTGGGCGCCGCACGCCCGGCACTGCGGGGGGTCGTCCCACCGCCCTCCCCCAAAGCTGCGTCCCCGTCCGTCGTGAGGGACTGGCTGGGGGATCGAAAAGGCGGTGGGCCGGGAAACCGGGGCACTGCTTCGGCTGCATTTAAAACACTACCCATCCCCACCCCTCCCTGAGGAAGGTGGCCATGCCCACCCCCGCCGTTCGAGGGCGGAGCGAGGAGTCCAAGCCGAAGGTGTATCGTTTTCAAGCCAAGACACGGCGTCTGGCGAGCCGGCACCCTCCCGCTGCAGGCAAGCGCTTGCAAGCACTTGTCGGGGCTAGAGTTTTCTGCACCGGCGTGTGAATCTGCAGAACAAATACGATTGCCCTACTGGCCGTCACTCCTTGAAGGATCACGCATGAGTCGCCCTGCAGCAGTCCCCACCGTGCAACTCGACAACGATCGCGTCAAGGTCACCGAGTGGCGATTCGCACCCGGAGCCGAGACCGGCTGGCACCGCCATGGCATGGACTACGTCGTCGTGCCAATGACAACCGGCACGCTGCTGATCGAGACCCCGCACGGCGAAGTTCGCAACCCGCTGACCGCCGGCATTTCGTACGCGCGGCTCACGGGCGTCGAGCACAACGTGATCAACGCCAACGACCACGAGTTCGCATTCGTCGAGATCGAGCTGAAGTAGCGAGGGTCGAAGGAGCGTTACGCCGGCAGCAGTCCTCTGCTCTGTCCGTTGAGGCGCAGACCGAGCGACTATCGCCGCGCCGGCAATCCCGTCCCTCATAGCACGGGTGAGTACTGCCGCTCTTGGCCCCGCCGGATCTTCGCCTGGCGAAGAATCTCGATTCGACAGCAAGACCCGGAACTCGACTTGCGACGGCCTCTTAGACACGGGCCTCCTAACCCATGGGTCCAGCCATCATGAAGCCGATCTCACCGGACATCACGCAAGACCCGCGTTGGAAGAGCATCGTCGAGCGCGACAAGGCCGCCGACGGCAGGTTCTGGTATTCCGTTGCGACGACCGGCATTTTCTGCAGGCCCTCGTGCCCGTCGCGTCTGGCAAATCCGAAAAACGTACGGCTGCACCAAACCGTCACTGCCGCCGAAGCCGCGGGCTTTCGCGCCTACCTGCATTGCAATCCGGGCGGCATGTCCATAGAAGCGGCGAACGCCGCGATCGTGGCGAAGGCTTGCCGGCTCATGGACGACGCGCCCGAACCCCTCTCCCTGACGCAACTCGCCGAATCGGTCGAACTCAGCCCTCATTATTTCCACCGCCTCTTCAAGAAGGCGACAGGTCTGACGCCAAAGGCCTACGCGGTCGCCGGTCGCGCGGCTCGATTGCGCACGGAGCTGCCGAGATCGGCGACGGTCACCGAAGCATTTCACGGAGCCGGCTTCGGCTCGAACGGACGCTTCTACGAGGCGGCCGCCGGCGTGCTCGGCATGAGTCCAACCAGCTACCGGTCGGGCGGCGTCGAGGAGGTGCTGACCTTCGCCGTAGGCCAGTGTTCGCTCGGCGCCATCCTCGTCGCTTCCAGCGCCAAAGGTGTCGCCGCCATCCTCCTGGGCGATGATCCGCAGGCATTGGTGCGCGATCTTGAAGACCGGTTCCCGCGGGCCCAGCTGGTCGGCGGCGACGCCGCTTACGAGCAACTGGTGGCCCAGGTGGTCGGGACGGTCGAGGCGCCCGCACACGGGCTCGCCCTGCCGCTGGACGTGCGCGGCACGGCGTTTCAGCAGCGCGTCTGGCTGGCGCTTCGCGAGATCCCGGCCGGAGCAACGCAGACCTATTCGAGCATCGCCGAGAAGATCGGCGCCCCCCGATCCACGCGTGCCGTGGCCGGAGCGTGCGCAGCCAACGCCCTGGCGGTGGCGATACCGTGTCACCGCGTCGTGCGCAGCGACGGTGGGCTCTCGGGCTATCGCTGGGGCGTCGAGCGCAAGCGCGAGTTGCTCGACCGTGAACAACGCGGGCAGGAGCAGGCCGCGTGACGCGCGACGAGGCGGTGTCGGCGGACGTGGGCGCGCGCGTCCAGGGCATCGACGTTTCGGCGCTGGAGGGCGACCTCGAAGCGCACGGCTGGTCGGTGCTGCGCGATCTGCTCACGTCAACCGAGTGCGACGACCTCGCTTCTCTCTACACCCAGGACACGGGCTTTCGCAGCCGTGTCGTCATGGCGCGGCATTCGTTCGGCAAGGGCGAGTACCGCTACTTCTCCTATCCCCTCCCACCGTTGGTCGAGCGCTTGCGCACGGCGCTCTACCCGTGCCTGGCGCCCGTCGCCAACCGATGGCACGAGCGCATGGGAATGACGGAGCGCTTTCCGGCGGAGCACGCCGAGTTCATCGCGCGCTGTGCCGCTGCCGGTCAATCGCGCCCGACGCCCCTGCTGCTGCAATACGGCGCCGGCGACTACAACTGCCTACACCAGGACCTCTATGGCGAGCACGTCTTCCCTCTTCAGCTGGCGGTGCTGCTCTGCGACCCTGCAACGGACTTCAGTGGCGGCGAGTTCGTGCTGACGGAGCAGCGGCCACGCATGCAGACACGCGTGGCCGTGGTGCCGCTGACGAAGGGCGACGGCGTCGTGTTTGCCGTCAATAGCCGCCCCGTACGCGGGACGCGGGGCGACTACCGCGTGAAGCTGCGCCACGGGGTCAGCAAGATCACCGAAGGGCATCGTCACACGCTCGGCATCATCTTTCATGACGCGAGCTAGCCGAGCAGGTCAAGAGGATCTGTTCGGCCCGGCCGCAGCGTCGGCGGCCTGGCGCCAAGAGCTCGATCCTGGCGCGTTCGTCTTGCGCGCCTTTGCCATCGAGGAAGCGCCTGACCTGCTGGATGCGATCGAGAGGGTCGCGCACGCGGCCCCCTTGCGCAACATGACGACGGCGCGGGGCTGGCGCATGTCGGTCGCCATGACGAACTGCGGAGAGGCCGGCTGGCTGAGCGATCGCAACGGGTACCGCTATGACGCGATCGATCCGCAGACGAATCGGCCTGGCCGCAGATGCCTGATGTCTTCATGAGTCTCGCTGTGCGTGCCGCAGGCGCGGCAGGCTTCGATCGGTTCATTCCCGACGCCTGCCTCATCAACCGGTATGAGCCCGGCGCAAGGCTGTCGCTGCATCAGGACAGGAACGAACACGACCTTGGCGCACCGATCGTGTCGGTCTCCCTGGGAGCGCCCGCCTCCTTTCTCTGGGGCGAGGCTGCGCGATCGGACAAGCCGCGCCGGGTGCGCCTCGAGCACGGTGACGTCGTCGTGTCGGGTGGCCCGGCCCGTCTCAACTTCCACGGTATCGAACCGCTGCGCCAAGACCATCACCCGCTGACTGACAGCACGCGCTTCAATTTGACGTTTCGCCGCGCGCTTCGACGGGGTCGAATCGAGTGCTGACTGTCACCATTCGATGTCAAGAAACGGAGTGTCGGTCGCGAGGGCAGTTTCTAAGCTTGCTTGCAATGTCCCACGCGTTCGCGGCCAACGATCACCATGGTCCGGGACCGGCGACTCTCGGCGACTTCGTTGCGAGGGACAGAACCGGGGCCGGTTCGAGTCTTGAATGGATCGCGACGCTGCCGGACCTCACTCGGGTCATCGTCAGTGACGTTCGCGGCGCGCCCAGCACGGTTGGCATCGAGAAGGCTGTATCGATTGTTCAGAGCCGTTCCTACCTCGAACAACGAGCCCGCCGCCTCTTGCTGCCGTTCACCAAGGAAGCTGGAACATGGAGTCTCGCGACTCTCGACTTTGGAGTCGCAGCCGGCCGTCATGGATGCCAGTTCCTCATGGGCTTCGACTTCCGAGCCTTGAGCGGGATCCTGTCGATCACGAGCCCATCCGTCGACATCGGCTTCGCTTGCCCAGGCCAACAGCCGTAGACCCGGTCTTTGTCGTGACGGCAGTTTCGGCAGTGGCGTTTCCGGGCTGAGAGCTGCATTGCATCTGCCCCGTTCGATGGTCACCGGCTTGACCACACGAGGCTGAGTCCCGATATTGCAAGCAAACAGAGGACGATCTCGTGAAACCGCCTGTCGCTGAGCCGTCGGTAAGCTCGAAGGCCGAGCCATGTGCCCGCAAGGGTGCCCGGAAGCGCAATGAGGATCAGCCAGCCGAGCTCCAGAGTGAACAAGCCTGAGACGAAATGCCACAGAACGACGGCAGACAGGATGGCCGAATTGAATACCTGAATCACTCCCCGACGCTCGTCCTTGCTCCAGCCGCGTAGCGTGGCCCATACGACGGGCAAAGGGCCTGACAACCCGGCGAGGCCGCCCAGAAAGCCGCCTGCGAAACCCACGGCGCTGTCGGCCAGTCGACCTCCCCAAGTCAGCTTGGCCTGCACGCGCCCGAAGAGCATGAAGCCAGCGAAGACCAACAAGAACAGGCCGATGCCGAGGCGAAACGAGTTGAGGTCGACCCTCGTCAGCACAAAGGTTCCGAGTGGTATGCCGATGAGGCCCGCGAGGACTATCGGCCAAGCCCGCTTCGCATCGAAAGCAGGCCAAATGCTCGGCAAGGTCTGAACTTGCCCGACCACCGAGCAGACGGCAACGAGCGTCGCGGCAGTCGCGGAATCCAGGACATGCAGCCAGAAGCCTAGCGCGATCAGGCCTGTACCGAATCCCGCAAGACCGCTGACGAAACCGCCTGCGAGCGCACCCGTCGCAACGACGAACACGACTGTTGCAGTCAGCAGGCCGCCGCTTCCGCCGACAGCGTCACCTCTTCGGTCGTCGCGCGCCGCATCTCGCGGCGCTCGCCGAGGTCGTACCAACGGCCGCGGTGAATTGTCGCGGTGTTGTCCCACATCACGAGATCGCCAATCCGCCAGTGGTGCTCGTAGACGAACGCTGGCTGGGTCGCATGTTCGATCAGATCCATGATCAGAATGCGGCCTTCGGCGGTGGTCATACCGATCACCTCGCAGGCATGAATGCCGACATAAAGGATCTTCCGGCCGCTGCGCGGGTCGGTCTGCACCAACGGCCAGGTCGCCGGCGGGATCGCGTCGCGTTGCTGGGCCGTGTATTGGGTGTCACCGAGCAGAAAGCGCGAGTGCAATGCATAGTGAACGGCCTTCAGATCGGCGACTTGCCGCTTGCGCCATGCGGGTAGCGCGTCGTAAGCCATCCGGAGGTCGGCGAACTGCGTCTCGCCGCCGAAAGCCGGCACGATCGATGCCGACAGCATCGAATACTTGGCGCGCGGGTGTTGGAACGAGCTGTCGCTGTGCCAAAGCTGGTTCGCGACGTTGCCGACGATCTTCGCGTGGCTTCGATCGGCAATCTGGCCATCGGCCATCACGTTCGAGATGTCGGCGAGCTCGTTGTAGTCGAGCCGATGCGGCTGGCCGGTCTTGACCTTGCGCAGGCCGAGGTCGAGCGGGCCGAGCGACTTCGCGAAAGCGATCTGCTGATCCTGGCTCAGCGGCTGATCGCGAAAGACCAGCACCGCGTGCTCGTCCATTGCGGCCTCGACCATTCGCAACTCGGCAGCGCCCAGCGGCCCGGTCAGATCGATGCCACTCGCCTCGGCGGCGAACGGATGCAGGGGTTCGAGATTCATGGTCGATGCTCCCGATCATTCGAGCTTGATGCCCGCGGTCTTTATGATGCGCGCCCACTTG
>JBDTIO010000660.1:0-2955 GCA_039936375.1 Caldimonas sp.
GTGCTGATGCTGATCGGCCAGTCGAGCAAGCTGATGGGGAAGTACACCATCAGCCTCAGGCATCGCCTCTTCGGCTGGGCGGCGACGCTGGTGATGGCCGCCGCCGTCGCCTTCATGCTCGTGACGGCTTTCTAGCCACGGGCTTCGTGCGACGCGGTGGTGTCGCGTCGCCCAGCTCGTCGAGGATCGGGCAATCGGCGCGCGTCGGGGCCTGGTCAGATGCAGCGGCCGCCGTCGACCTCCAGCGCCACGCCGGTGATCATCGACGCTTCGTCGCTGCACAGAAAGCAGGCGGCGTTGCCGAGATCTTGGGGCGTCGAGAAGCGGCCGATCGGGATCGTCGCCAGGAATTTCGCGCGGATCTCCGGCGTGTCCTCGCCCATGAAGGTCTTCAGCATCGGCGTCTCGCCGGCCACCGGGTTGAGCGCGACGACGCGGATGCCGAACGGCGCAAGCTCGACCGCCATCGAGCGCGTCGCCGTGATGACCCAGCCCTTGCTCGCGTTGTACCAGGCCAGGCGCGGCCGCGGGCTGACGCCAGCGGTGCTGGCGACGTTGAGGATCACGCCGCGCTTTTGCGCCTTGAAGCGCGGCACCACCTCCAGCGCCGTGCGATAGATCGCCTTGACGTTGACCGCGAGGATGCGGTCGAACTCGTCTTCGCCGAGATCTTCGAGCGGCTGCGGCAGGTGGCCCATGCCGGCGTTGTTGACGAGGATGTCGAGACCGCCGAAGCGCTCGTGCGCCGCCGCGACCATCGCCTTCACATCGGACGCGACGGTGACGTCGGCGCGAAAGCCGAGCGCCGCCGCGCCAAGCTTCGCGGCGGCGCGCAGCGCGGCTTCGCCATCGCGATCGGCGAGCACCACCCGCGCGCCCTCGGCAACGAACTTCTTCGCGATGCCTTCGCCGAAGCCCGAAGCGGCGCCGGTGACGATGGCGATCCGGTTGTCTAGTCGCATGGCTTCGCTCTCCGCGTGGCTTCGCTTTCGCGGTCAGGCGAGAAGATTGTGAAACGGCTTGCGATTCTTCCAGCGATAGGTGCGGAAGTCCCGTTCATCGGTGGAAAGAATGCGCCCGTCTCCGAGGTGCCCGGCGAGCAACACCAGCGATGCATCGGCAAGGTCCATGGGCAGCTTTGCATAGCGGCGCATGAGCGAAGGCAGGCGAGGCCACTGTGTCGTTGGCGGCTCCCAGACTGCGAGCCCGCCGGTGCCGACGTCGTCCATCAACGCGGCGGCGAAGTCGATGCCGAGCCAGCGCGTCATCAGGTGCGTCGCTTCGGTGAGCACAGGCCAGGTCGTGATCCAGCCCTCGGCAGCAGTGAACGCCTGGGCCCGCGCGCGCTCATGCCAAGCGTCCCGTTTGTCGACGAGGGCAAAGAGGAAGCCGGTGTCGACCGCAATCAACGCGCTGCGCGCCTAAATTTCGCGTCGAGACTGTCGCCGAGATGACGCTTCACGTCGGAGGCGATATCGCTGCGTCCGCTGTCGCCCTTGCCGATCAGGCCTCCCAGATGGATCAAACCGGCGCGCTGGGCGCGCACGTGGCCATAGTACAGGGCCACACTCTCGCGCAGCACGTGGCTGACGCCGAAACCGGTGGCCCGGGTGAGGTAGTTGATCTGCTCAGCGGCTTCGTCGTCGAGCCGGGCGTTGACGCGCATGAGTCGCCTCGTGGAATTTGTCATCCATTGTATGACAAATCAGCCGTGCTGGATCGCCACCGTCTTCAGCGTCGAAAATCCGTACAGCGCCTCGAAGCCTTTCTCGCGGCCATGGCCGGAGTGCTTGACGCCGCCGAACGGCAGCTCGACGCCGCCGCCGGCGCCGTAGTTGTTGACGAAGACCTGGCCGCATTTCAGGGCCCGCGCCATGCGCATCTGCCGGCCACCGTCGCGCGTCCAGACACCGGCGACCAGGCCGTACCGGGTGCCGTTGGCGATGCGGATCGCGTCGGCTTCGCCGTCGAACGCGATCAGCACCTGCACCGGCCCGAAGATCTCTTCCTGCGCCAGCAGATGCTCGGCGGGCACCGCGTCGATCAGCGTCGGCCGCACATAGTGGCCGCCGCGCGGCGCGGCGTCGACGATTCGGCCCTCGGCCGCAATGCCGAGGCCGCCGTCGCGCGCGATCGAGAGGAAATGCTCGATCACGTCTTTCTGCCGTCGCGAGATGACCGGGCCGACGTCGAGGTCGCTCGCCGCCGGGCCGACCCGCAGCGCGCGATAGCGCTCGGCCATCATCGCCTTCACCTTCTCGTAGACCGGCCGCTCGACCAGGATGCGGGACGCCGCCGAGCACGTCTGCCCGGCGTTCTGGATGCCGGCATTGACGAGGTGCGGCAACGCCGCGTCGAGATCGGCATCGGCGAAGACGATCTGCGGGCTCTTGCCGCCGAGCTCGAGCGTCACCGGCACGGCGTTCTTCGCCGCTGCCGATTGAACCAGCGCGCCGGTCGCGACCGAGCCAGTGAACGAAAGGTGGTCGACGCCGGCGTGCGCCGACAGTGCCGCACCGGCCTCTTCGCCGAGCCCCGTCACGACGTTGAGCGCGCCGGCCGGCAGGCCGGCCTCGGCAGCGATGCGCGCGAACGCGAGCACGGAGAGGCAGGCCTCTTCGGCCGGCTTCAGCACGCAGGCATTGCCCATTGCCAGGGCCGCGCCGACGCTGCGGCCGACGATCTGCATCGGATAGTTCCAGGGCACGATGTGGCCGGTGACGCCGTGTGGCTCGCGCAGCGTCAACGCCGTGTAGCCGGCCGCGAAAGGCAGCGTCTCGCCGTGTACCTTGTCGGCGGCGCCGCCGTAGAACTCGCAATAGCGGGCCAGCGCCACCGCATCGGCACGCGCCTGCCGGAGCGGCTTGCCGACGTCGAGCACCTCCAGATGCGCAAGCAGGTCGACGTTGTCGAGCACCTTGCGGCCGATCGCCAGCAGCACGCGGCCGCGTTCGA
>JBDTIO010000661.1:0-8159 GCA_039936375.1 Caldimonas sp.
GTCGCGCGGCTCGATCAGTACTACGCCGATGCGCGCAGCGTCGATCCGTATCACGTCGCCCGCAAGAAGGCGATGGCGGGGCAGGTGGCCCCGAGCACGTCGGTCATCGTCGGCGGCCTGCTCAACGTCGATGCGGCGATGGATGTGCAGGTCATCGCGACGACCCGAGACAGCGGCTACACGCTCGAGGCCGCCGCGCAGCAGAGCCTCAATGTGCCGCAAACATCCGGCTATGCGCCGTGTCTTCGCGTCGGCGACATGATCTTCGTCGCCGGTCAACTGGCACGCGATTCCTTGGGCAATGTCGCCGCCGAAGCCATGGTGCCTGCCGGTCAGCTGTGGAACGGCACGCGCATCAAGCTCGAGACCGAGTACCTGGTTCGCAGCCGCCTGGCACCGGCTCTGGCGGCCGGGGGAAGTGCGCTGGACCTGGTGTTGAAGGCGCAGGTGTACTTGACGCATGCCGACGATTTCCCGGCCTTCTGGCAGTCCTGGTCGGCGGCATTCGGCGGCCGAGTGCCGCCCACCACAGTCGTGCCGCTGCGCCACCCGGCGTTCGGTACGAGCGCCGCGACGATCGAGATCAATCTGGTGGCGGCGCACGAATCGGCCCGTGAGCGCGTTCGCGACACGGAGTGCGACGTCGAGCTGATCGGCAAGATGATTCCCGCCCGGTCGCTCGACCGCATCCTCTTCGTGGCCGGCCTGATGGCCATCGCCGACGGCGGCCTCTGCGCCTCGGCGCACGTTCAGGAGTCGGCGCCGTTCTACCGGGACAGTGCACATGCCCAGATGGTGGACATCCATGCCAAGGCGACGAAGATCTTCGCCGCGGCCGGAACCGATCTGTCTCAGGTCGTGCGGGCCCTTCATTTCCAGGCCGACCTTGCCGATTTCCGCAGCATCTACATGGCCTGGGACGCCGGCTCGCGACAGTTCGGTCTGCCCTTCAGCGCCGTGCAGGTGGCGCCCGACCTTTTCGTCCCTGGCGCCCGGCTGATCCTGGATCTGTGGGGCTTCGTGCCCGGTGGGTAATCTGCCAATCCGCACGAACTCCATGCGTCCCGGACGGCGCTGCGGCCGACCGGTCGCTCACTGATAGACCAGAGGCGGATGGTTGAAGAAGCCGTGCAGGATGTGATAGACCGTCCGGTAGTTCTTCTGCTGGAAGCTGGCGTGCGAGATACCGGCCATCACGGAAAACTGCTTGTCGGCGTTCGGCAGGCGCTTGAAGAACTCGATGAGGTCGTCGAAGCTGGCGATGCCGTCGTATTCGCCTCGCATCACCAGGGTCGGCACCGTCAGCTTGGCGGGGTCGATCAGGGGTAACTTGGAGCACATGTCGACGTAGGTGCCGGTGGGCACCGAGCTGTCCAGCGTGAGGATGGCATCGGCGAATGCGTCGACGGCGCTCGCATCGGTCGAGCCGGCATGGTCACGGTTGAAGATGCTGCGCACGAACTCCTTGTCGATGGGGCGGCGGTTCGTGCCGGTCCATTCCGCCAGCCGCTCAGCGCGTTTCTTCAAGGTCGGGCTGCCGGCACCCGTCCAGACGAAGGCATCGAGGGCGAGCCGCGCAACCCGCTCGGGATGCTGCTGGGCGAAGAGCGCGGCCTTGAGCGCCCCGGACGAGATGCCGTAGATCATCAGCCGGTCGGCTTCGCTGTGCCGCAGCACGTATTCGCTCGCCGCGGCCAGGTCGTCGGCGCCGTTGGCAATGTCGAAGTTGATGGGCCGATGCTTGCTCGAGCGGCCGTAGCCTTCGTTGTCGAGGCACCAGGTATCGAACCCTCGGGCCGCAAACCAGTCCATGGCCGACGAGTCCGGACGACCCGGCACCGTGAGATCGAAGGTCGGCTGGGACGCCATCGAGGAGCCATGAACGAAAAGGATCGTGCCGGCGGCACCGGCGGCACCGGCGGCACCGGCGTGACCGGTGGGCCGCTTTCTCCACATGAACAGCCGGACGTCGCCGCGCTCGGTCCAGTGCTCTTCGCCGCCCGCCCATGTCGTGTGGAAAGGACCGTCGACGCTTTTGACGGAACTGCTCTGCGTCATTTCCTTCTCCTCGGGGCGGTGCAGGGGGTGGACGCCAGGTGGCGACGCGGCATTTTGCATTCGTCCGTCCGCTGCTCTGCCGTCCTCGCTCGCTGGCCCGAGTGGAAGTCGAAAACGTTTTCGTCCGCGCACCGCTTCGAGGTCGGTGCGCCGACCCCCCGGAACGGGAGGGGGTTGCTCGTAAAGAGCGAGTGACGTTGACGGGTTCGGAGCGCCAAAGCCGCTTGCCCTTTTGAGGTTCCGCTCATCGGCGCTGCCGGTGGGTGCGTGGACTTCGAAACCGACTTCCGGAGTAGACAGATGAAGCTTATGAGCTCACCTTCTACTCGATGTCGAACCACGACGGCGTCGGTGACGATCCGGTATTCGGCGGGAAAGGAATCGACTCGATCGGCGAGCTCGTGGAAGTCCTTGAGAACGCGGCGATCCTCGGGGTGCAACGCCGTCTCGTACTCGTCGCCGGGGCCGCCGACCTGGCCCCGTCCGTCGGCCAGGGCCAAACCGAACAAGGCCATTCCTTCCGGCGACCAAGTGCGTGTCCGCGTCACGAAGTCTGTCTCCCAGGAGCCCATCCGCCCGGCGGACAGCGCTACCCGATAGCGCGCTTCACTGTCCATTGCAACCCACCTGTTGCTCAGCGCTGCATGCGCATGATCTGCTCCATCGGCAGCATGTGGTTATTCAAGTGGCCCATGATCCACAGGGAGCCGAATACCAACAGCACGCGGCATCGCCAGCCAGTCCGGGCGTTCGGTCGGTCGCGAATTGCATCGAGTGTAGGAGCGGAACCGAGAGCACCGGATCTCGCTGTCCATCGGTGGCGGAGCAGTGGCAAGACCCGTACCATCCGTGCCAGCACAACATGGAGCGCGGCTCGAGGTGGCATCCTTCAAAACGTTCTGCATGGCGCTGTTCTTCTTCGCTGCCGGCCCATTCGCCTCTGCTGCCGATGCCGCGGCCAAGTGGGGCATCAACAAGGACGCGATGACCATGCAGGAATGTCGTGACCGCCTGGCTTTGCCGGTCAAGGATCGGCCCCGCAGCGAAGACCGCGAAGTGAACAAGGACCGCATGTGCGAGAACATGCTGAGTGTCGAGCGGCATCGACCGCATAAATCCGCTGCCAAAAGGCCGGTTCGTTCCGCGAGCCAAGCGCAGTAAGCGGCCTTCGCTGCCGGCCCGGCATGTCGCAGCCAAGGGATGACGGGCCGCAACGGAGAACCGACGAGGGTGAAGTCTTGAGACGGCGCAAGGCAGCACCGCAGGCCGCGACGGTCGCCTTCGAGAGTGCCTTGCCGCTTCGCTCCTGCTGCTCGCCGGCGCGGCGTTCGCCGATGGCGCAATGACGCCGGCGCTGCTCCGCCGTTGCTCGCACCAGCGATGACCTGCGAGGGCGCGGGCGTCGACAGGCTCAGCGGCGGAGCACATACCGGCCGAACGCGGCGCGGCTCCGTCCGACATTCGCCATCCGAAGGCGACAGCACACTCGCCGCATGACGACCGGACGCGCGGGATTCGCTGCCTGCCTGCTTGCCTCGATGCTGCTTGTGCCGGCATACGCCGGCCCGATGCTGACGCCACCCGCGGGGGCTGGCACCGATCCGCCCGCGCCGTGGCACGTTGTCGGCCTGCCGGGGCAGACCAAGCCCTTCACCCAATTTTCCGTCGTCGACGTCGATGCTCGCCGGGCGGTGAAGATCGAGGCGGACGAGTCCTACGGCAACCTGGTGCATCCGTTGAACCGGCTGCGGGTACCGGCGCATCTCGCCTGGCAGTGGCGGATCGAGCGTGGACTGACACATGCCGATCTGCACCGAAAGTCGGGTGATGACACCGCCGTCAAGGTCTGTGTGTTCTTCGACGAGCCGATGAATGCGCTGTCATTCGTCGACCGCGAGGTGATTCGCCTGGCGCGTGCTCGCGCGTCCGAGGCGGTGCCCACCGCGACCGTCTGCTACGTCTGGGACTACGGCGCGCCGGCCGGATCGGAGATCGACAACGCCTTTACGCGGCGCCTGCGCTACATCGTCCTTGAAAACTCGCGCACGGAGAACCAGTGGGTTGCCGAGCGGCGCGACCTCGGCGCCGATTTCGTTCTCGCTTTCGGTAGCGAGAGTGCCGACGTACCGGCGATCGTCGGGATCGCCATCGGCGCAGATGCCGACAACACCCAGGATCACAGCATCGCCTACGTCAGCGGTCTTTCCCTGGAGCCGTAGCCGTTGGCCGGGTTGCCGCGAGAATGCTGGTGTCCTGGCGAGCGATGGCGGGCCGCCGGCGGCCCGCTACTTGCGTCGATCGCCGCGCCTCGTCCTCCTCCTGCCGTAGCCCACGCCATGTTCACAGCGTTCTTGATCGCCAGCCTGGCGCTGGCCATCACTCCGGGGCCCGGCGTCGTGTATGTCGTGGCGCGAACGGTGGCCCAGGGCACGCGAGTCGGGTTCACTTCGGTCGCCGGGGTGGCCCTCGGCAATCTGGGCAACGCGCTGGGCGCCTCCCTGGGCCTGGCCGCGCTGTTCGCCACCTGGTCGGTTGCATTCACCGTCATCAAATATGCCGGCGCCGCCTATCTCGTTTTTCTGGGCATGCGCGCCTTGCGCCGCCCGCGGGTCGCCGCGGGGTCGTCGACATTCCAGACTCCGGCGCTGAGGCGCGTCTTCAATGAAGGCTTCGCGGTCGCGTTGCTGAATCCCAAGACGGCCTTGTTCTTTGCCGCCTTCTTGCCCCAGTTCATGAATCCGGCCCTTTCCGCCGCCGCCCAGGGAGCGCTCTTCGGGGCCGTGTTCGTTCTGATCGCGACCATCACCGACGGCGCCTATGTCCTCGCCGCGAGCGCCGCTGCTTCCGGGTGGGCCGGGAGCGCCGCGAGCCAGCGGCTGGGCCGCTACGCCAGCGCCGCGACCTACATCGGTCTGGGCATCTTCGCGGCCACCTCGGGCACCCGCGGCTCTCGCTGAGCAACGATGACCGTTCCGATCGGACACGAGGCAATCTGGGCCATCGCAGCGCTGGCGACATCGGGCGTCATCCTTCGCCCCTGGAAAGTGCCCGAAGCGGTATGGGCGGTTGCCGGCGCCGGCGCCCTGGTTGTCTTCGGCCTGTTGCCCGTATCCGACGCCTTGCAGGCGGTGCTCAAGGGCAAGGATGTCTATCTTTTCCTGCTCGGGATGATGCTGCTCGCCGAGCTCGGCCGGCGCGAAGGGCTGTTCGACTTCATCGCCGCACAGTCGGTCCGGCTGGCCAAGGGATCCGCCAGCCGACTCTTTCTTCTCGTCTTCGCGATCGGCACGCTGGTGACGGTCGTGATGTCGAACGACGCCACCGCGGTCGTGCTGACGCCGGCCGTCTACACCGTGGCCAAAAGGGCCGGCGCCAAGCCGCTGCCGTATCTGTTTGCCTGCGCCATGATCGCCAATGCGGCCAGCTTCGTGCTGCCGATTTCGAACCCGGCCAACCTGGTCGTGTTCGGCAGCCATCCGCCGCAACTGCTCGAGTGGCTCAGGCACTTCGCGTTGCCTTCCCTTGTGTCGATCGCGGCAACGTTCGTGGTACTGAGATTTCTCTATCGCAAGCCACTGGCCGCCGCCGTCGATGTCGTCGGCACGGAGGCGCCGCTGTCCGAGGCTAGCAAGGTCACCGCTTGGGGCGTCGCCGGTGTCGCCGCCGTTCTGGTCGTCGCGTCTGCGATGGATATTCAGCTCGGCTTGCCGACACTCCTGGCGGCGTCGTGTGTCGCAGCGACGGTGTTCATGAAAAGGAAACAGGAGTTCAGGCCAACGCTCGGCGGCATTTCATGGAGCGTTCTTCTTCTTGTTGCCGGCCTGTTCGTCCTGGTGGCGGGGCTCGAGAGGAGCGGCATTGCCGTAGCGCTTGCCGGCGTCTTGCGCTCTGCGACAGCCGGATCGGGGAGTGCCGCCGCCATGGGAGCCGGCGTCATCGTCGGCCTGGTCTGCAATCTCGTGAACAACCTGCCCGCCGGGCTGTTGGCCGGTTCCGTGCTCGTCGTCGCGCAGGCGACGCCTCTGGTGCGCAGCGCCGTCATGATCGGCGTCGACCTCGGGCCCAACCTTTCGGCGACGGGATCTCTCGCCACCATTCTCTGGCTGATTGCCATTCGCCGCGAAGGTGAGAACGTCAGCGCCTGGCAGTTTCTCAAGGTCGGCGCGGTCGCGATGCCGGCGGCACTGATTCCGGCGCTCGCTGTACTTCTTCTCTGATCTCGGCCAGACACCGGCGACAGCCGAACCTGCAATTTGCAAATAGGAAGGAACTCATCATGCGGTGGCTCACATCTCTTTGGCTTGTCGCCGTGCTCCTGGGCGGCTGCGCCGATGCGGGTCGAATCGGCGGCGCTGGCGCAAGGTCCTGCAATCCGAACGGCGATCTGGAGCAGCGCAAGGCCTGCGATCATTAGGAATACAACGCCGGCCCGTCCCGACGGTCACTCGTCGATCAGCTTGTCGCGCAGGCAGGCCCGCCACAGGACGATGTCGTAGACGAGCTTCAGCGCACCGCAGGCCACCAGCGGAAGGGAGATCCAGCCGGCGGCAAAGAGCGCGCCGCTCAGCGCCGGGCTCAACGCGCCGGCCAGACTTCGAGGCACTGCCGTGAAGCTCGCCGCCGCGGGCCGCTCCGCGGGCGTGACCACCGCCATCACGAACGCGGTGCGGGTCGGCACATCCATCTGCGACAGGGCGCTGCGAATGAAGAGCAGCGTCAGGGCCAGCGGCAGGCTGGGCGCGAGAGCCGCGAGCACGAGGCAGACGTTGGCGGGGATATGCGTGAAGACCATCGTGTTCAGCAAGCCGATGCGTCGTGCCACCAGAGGCGCGGCCAGTTGCGACGCCGCGCTGAGGAGCCCGGCGCAGAAGAAGAACACGCCGGCCTGCGCCAGCGACAAGCCGAAGCGCTCGAGCAGCCACAGCGACAGAAGCGAATTGACGACCAGCCCGCCGGCAAACGCATCGACGCTGAAAAGCGCGGCGAGCCGCACGACGATGCGGCGCGACGGACCGAGCGGCGCCGTCGATGGTTCTTCGGAACCTGCGCCACGCGACGACGACTGGCGGTACAGCCACCACACGATCAGGCCGATCGCGCCATACAGCAGGAACATGCCGCGCAGCGCAGCGACACGCGTCACCCCGGCGTGGATCACGAGCCATTCCGGTACGGCCACCGCCAGGGCCCCGAAGGCAGCACACAACGCGCCCAGCACGCTGTAGCGCGCAAAGAGCGCCGTTCTCGCGTGGCCGGTCGCCGCGCTTGCGAGGCGGGCGTGCTCGAGCGGCAGGAACACGCTCACGTCGCCCGAACTGGGGTTGAGCGTGCCGACGAAGGCCACGACCAGGAGGGGCCACAAGGAAGAGAAGCTGGCAAAGCCGGCGCCGGTCGCCGCCATCAACAGCGCGGCAGCGCGCAAGAGCCGACGCGACGCGAATCGATGGCCGAAGGCGCCGATGGCGATCGTCGCAAACGCGGAGCCGAGCATGGTTGCCGTGGCGACGATGCCGACCTCCAGCGTGCCCAGGCCGAGCGCAAGCAGGTACGCGGGAAGGAGCACCGCGACATAGCCGTCGCCGAAGGCGCGCAGCCCTCGGCCGATCAGCAGAGGCAATGCGCCAGGGTCGACGCCAGTCGGCAGTAACAGTCCGCCGCCCCAGCCGCCCGCATGCAGAGACGATTTAACTGGCACGGGTTCCTGAGGGTCGATCTCGGCAGCGGTATCGCCAGTGGGCGACTCGAGCGCGACGACTCGACCTACCCGGCGGCTCGTGCCTGTCGATCGATCGCTTCGAATTCGGCAGCCGAGAGCCGGACGTTCGCCGCGCCGACGTTTTCTTCGAGATGCGCGACCTTGCCGGTGCCCGGGATCGGCAGCATCACCGGGCTTCGCTCGAGCACCCAGGCCAACGCCACCTGGCTCGTGCTGGCGCCGGCCTTGCGCGCGATGCCGTCGAGCACCGAGCCCGGACGCGCCAGGTCGCCGGCGGCGAGCGGAAACCACGGGATGAAGCCGATGCCGTTGGCGGCGCAGTAGTCGAGCACCGGCTCGCTGCCGCGATCGACGAGGTTGTAGCGGTTCTGCACCGTGACGACGG
>JBDTIO010000662.1:0-8030 GCA_039936375.1 Caldimonas sp.
TCGTCATCGTCGTCGAGGTCTTTCGCCGCTTCGTGCTCGATTTCTCCTCGCTATGGGGCGAGGAGGCCTCGCGATTCGCGTTCATCTACCTGGGCTGGGTGGGCGCGTCGTACGGCGTCAAGCAGCGTGCACACATCCGCTTCGACGTGATGCTGCACTTGCTGCCCAAGCGCTTTCACGGCTATGTCTACCTGTTCGGCGAAGCGTGCACGCTGGTGTTCGCGGGCTTCGCGCTGTATTGGTCGATGGACACGATCGCCACCGAGATCCGGTTCGATTCGCTGTCACCGGCGCTGCGCATCAGCAAGGTCTGGTTCGAGGCGGCCGTGCCGCTCGGCTTCTCGATGATGGTCGTGCGACTCCTGCAGTCTGCCAGGCGCGACATCCAGGATCTGCGCGCCGGGCGCGACGCCTACGCCGGCACGCTGCTGTTCGATTGACGGCCAGCTGCTCGTCATGCACGTCACGCTCGGTCTCCTCTTCATCCTGCTGCTGCTGTTCCTGGCGGTGCCGTTCTGGGTCTCGCTCGGGCTCGGCACGATCTTTCTGCTCCTGACCACCGGCGCGCTTCCGCTGTCTCTGCTCGGCGAGGCGCTGTTCCAGGGCGTCGATTCGTTCGCCCTGATCGCGATTCCATTGTTCGTCCTGACCGGAGACGTGATGGTGCGTTCCGGCCTCGCCTACAAGCTGCTCGACTTCGCAGAGGCGACTACCGGGAGCCTGCGCACCGGTTTCGGCACCTCGACGGTGCTCGGTTGCGGGTTCTTCGCCTGCATCTCGGGCTCCGACGCGGCCGATGCCGCGGCCATCGGCCGCATCACGATGGACCGCCTGGTCGAGCTCGGCTATCCCAAGGCCTACGCCTGCGCGCTCGTGGCCAGCGGCGCCTGCACCGGGGTGCTGATCCCGCCTTCCATCGCCTACATCATCATGGGGCTGGTCCTCGGCATTTCATCCACCAGCCTGTTCATCGCCGCGGTGATCCCCGGCCTGCTGGTGCTGTTCGGCGTGGTGCTGACCAACGTGGTCATCAACCGCATCCACGGCTACGAGAGATCGACGCGCCGGTTCTCGCTGGCGCGGTGGCTTCGCGCCCTGAACGATGCGAAGTACGCGCTATCGGTCCCGCTTGTCATTTTGGGGGGGATCTACTCGGGCGTGTTCACGCCGACGGAATCGGCGGCCGTCGCTGTCGCCGTGGCGCTCCTGATCGGCCTGTTGCAGCGCACCATCCGCTTGAAGGACTTTCCCGCCATGCTGGAGACCTCGGCCCGTGTCAACGGCGTCATCCTGCCGATCATCGGCATCGCGATGCTGTTCGCGCAGGCGTTGACGGTATTGAACGTGCCGCAGGACTTCGTGCAGGCCCTCACGTCCGTCACGCGCGATCCGGTCGCGTTGACCCTGGTGATGCTGGTCATCTTCATCATCGCCGGCATGTTCATGGAGACCACGCCCAACATCGTCATCCTGGCACCGCTGCTCTACCCGGTGGCCAAGGAGATCGGCATGAACGAAATCCATTTCTGCGTGTTCATGATCACCTCCCTGGGGCTCGGGTTTATCACGCCACCGATGGGGCTGAACCTGTTCGTCATGTCCGGCCTGACCGGCACGCCCATCATGTCGATCGCCCGGCGCAGCGTCCCGTTTGTGATCACCATGATCGCGATCTCGATCCTCGTGGGCTTCGTTCCCATACTGTCGCTCTGGCTGCACCAGTAATCCCTCCGCAAACGACCGGGAACGATACGTGCCCATCCTCTGCTACCCCCGACGGGGGCGCCTCGAACACCACCGGTGTGGGCGACGACAAGGAGCAGAAATGAACGACGCAAACAAATCGGTTCGCGACCCCGCAAACCGTGATCCCATCACCAAGACGCCGGGTGCACATCCTGTCGGCGTAGGCGTAGGAGCAGCAGTAGGCGGCGCCGCTGCGGGCGTGGCAACAGCAGCGGCAACGGGCGCAGCAGTGGGCACGGCTGCAGGGCCGGTTGGAACCGTCGTTGGCGCTGCAGTGGGCGCTGTCGTGGGAGGCCTCGCAGGCAAGGCGGTGGCCGAGCACTACGACCCGACGATCGAAGACCGCTACTGGCGCGACAACCACACCAGAGAACCGTACTACGACAAGACGTACAGCTACGACGACTATTCGCCGGCGTACCGTCTGGGCGGCGAGGCCCGCGGGCGCTATGCGGGCAAGAGTTTCGAGGACGCCGAGACGAGCCTCGCGACCGATTGGAATCGTGCCAAGGGCAAGTCGCGGATGACATGGGATCACGCCAGGAACGCGACCCGTGCGGCCTGGAATCGCGTCGGCCACTGAGATCGCTCAAGACTCGTCTTGAGCTGAATTCCTACACAGGGCATTGGAAAAGTCCGGCTTTCACCGAAGCCGGCTTGCCCGAATCTGCCGCACGTTCAACTTCCTGGAGGAATCAAATGGGTAAGTACATCTTTGCGTGGATCCTCGGCGTGCCGGCGGTCTTGCTCGTGGGCATCTACCTCATCTCTCATCTGTGACCGATCATGGCAACTGCAAAGAAAGCAATCAAGAAATCACCCGCGGCCAAGCCGACCACCTCGAAGAAAGTGTCAACTGCCGCGAAGAAGCCGTACCCCGATAACACCGGAGAAAACACGCAGCCGCCGAAGATGCGGCCGCTCGACGCGGTCGATCTGCTTGTGGCAGATCACCTGGCGGCCGGCAAGTGCTTCAAGCAGTACGAGACGCTGATGAAGAAAAACGCGCCGGATGCAAAACGCGTCGAGCTGGCGAAGAAGGTGTGCGGCATGCTGAAGGTGCACACGCAGATCGAGGAAGAGATCTTCTACCCGGCAGCGCGCGCGGCCGGGCTCGACATCGACGTGATGGACGAGGCTTACGTCGAGCATGCGGGCGCCAAGGAACTGATCGCCAAGATCGAATCCACGGGGCCCGCAGGCGAGTATTTCGACGCGCAGGTGAAAGTGCTGGGCGACCTCGTCAATCATCACGTCGTCGAAGAGCAAACCGAGATGTTCCCGAAATGCCGGCGATCCAAGATGGATCTCGTGGCCATCCGGGAGCAGCTCGCGGCTCGCAAGAAAGAGCTGGAAGGCGTACCGTCGAATGCGAGGCCGGGTCTGATTTCGCGGCTTGCGGGCGGGCTGTCGGCAAAGCGCTCCTAGGCCGAAAACTGAGTCTGTCCAGGCGGCATGCTTGGACAACTCTGCCGAGAGTCGCCGGTACGCTAGCGACTCATGGATTGGCGCAGACCCTTCCATGGGTCGCAGGCGTGCTGAATTCACGAAGCTGCGACCGGTCTGCGGCTGTGAATCGCTCGAGAGCGACTCCCACCTTTTCTGGGCTTCGACGACGCGTTCCCGGTGCTATGGTCTTGCCTGCAACGACTGTGCCGGCGAAACCTGCGGGAGGCCCGATGCTCGAACAGAAGATCAACGAGACGTTCGGTGATGAAGATTCCACCGGGTTCGGAACGGGCTGGTGGAGTGGGATCTTGTCAGCCTTCTTCGGCGTGCTCGCCTTCGGCGCGGTGGTGTGCCTGCATTTCCCGCAACTGCTCACCTCCCCGGAACTGCGGCCCTATTTCCCCATGACGATCATGCGCCTGCTGATACAGGCGCTCATCGTGGGCGCGATCATTTTCGGCGTTGCGTCGGCGATTTTGCGCAAGAAAAAGATCCTGGGCTTGACCGGAATGCTGCTCGCTCTCGCCGCGACTCTATTGGGCGGAGCGAGCGTGCCGATCAACGAGACGCTGCACGACGGGCCGGCCATCGGCCTGGATTGGTTCCTGCTCGACATGCTCCTCATGACGCTGATCTATTCGCCATTCGAGGTGCTTTGGCCAGCGTACCCGAAGCAGAGCATTTTTCGCAACGAGTGGCTGTTGGACGTGGGCTATTTCCTGTCTACCCATCTGCCGATTCAAATCACGTCGTTCTTGATCCTGTTGCCTGCCACCCAACTCACGAGCGTGCTGGGCATTCACAGCCTGCTCGAGGCGACGGGTCGCCTGCCCCGGCTGGTGCAATTCCTTCTGGCTGTGCTGATCGCGGATCTTGCTGAATATTTCATTCACCGGACCTTTCACAAGGTTCCGTTCTTGTGGCGATTTCATGCCATTCATCATTCTTCCAAAGCGCTCGATTGGCTCGCCGGCTCACGCTCCCACCTGATCGATGACGTGGTGGTCCGGGCGTTCATCCTCATCCCCATGATGTTTGCGTTCTCGCACAACATCATCGTTGCCTACCTGTTCTTCGTCACCCTCCACGCCACGTGGACGCACTCGAATTTCAACCCGACCATCAAGTGGATGGAGCCTTACCTGATCTTTCCGAGATTCCATCACTGGCACCACACGTCCCAGAAAGAGGCCATCGACAAGAACTTCGCCATCCACTTCCCGTGGATCGACAAGATCTTCGGCACTCACTATTACCCCGAAGACAAATGGCCCGAGAGCTACGGCCTGGACGACGAGCCGATCCCCGCAGGCTTCTGGGGGCAGGCCTTCTATCCGTTCAGCCGCAGGAAGGCGGCGTAGCGCTCGCTACAAATTCAGCGACGCCAGCGGAACGCCCTCGGGCAGTTCCGCCCCCCGGTCCGTCGCGCGCACCAGGCCCAAGGCCTTCATGACCTTGACGGCGGTGAAGCCGAGGTCGTATTCCGATTCCTCGTGGCTCAGGCGCAAGAGCCCCGGCGAGTGGTGATGGTTGTTCTGCAGACAGGCGCTGAACGTCGCAGTGATGGGTAGCCACTCGCCGATGTTCATCGCGTTGTCGCGCTCGTCGTCGTAGCGCCGGTAGCCGTACCGCCGGTCGTGGGTCCAGTAGTTCTGGATCATGTTGATCCACAGCGCGAAGACTCGAAACAGGATCCACATGACGGCCGCGAAGCGCAGGTCGCGCACGAGCAGCCACAGGAGCCAGAAGTTGAACGCCTGGGCGACCACGGCGAACACCGGATTGGAGACCAGCCGAAACGGCCACGATTTGAAGATCTCGTCGTTCGCCAGATTGGCTTTGGTCTTGTAGGGCAGCAGACAGAGATACAGCGTTCGCCACAAGCCGTCGGAAGAAAGCTTGTTGGGATCTCCGGCGTGGTCGGCGAACGCGTGGTGGAGCCGGTGCCGATTCACCCAGGTGACCGGATCGATGTAGACGCCGAAAGTGTTGTTGACGACCGTGAGGGTCTTGACGAACCACCCCTTGTAGTCGAGCGAGCGATGGGCGATGCCCAGGTGAATGACGCAAGACAGATAGAGGCCGCCGACGAACCAGCAAGCCATGAAGTAGGCGGCGCCGATCGACAAGCCTGCCCAGGGGCCGATATAGGGTGGCGCGAAGTAAATGCAAGCGAGCGCATAGATGAGGATCAGCGCATACCCGGTGACGTTGTACGTTTTCAAAAATCATCTCTCTGCTTTGCCTGCTACAGGCCGTAGCGTGTCACAACCGCCAGCCTGCTATCCGCGGGCGCGGCGACGGACTCGAGCAGGCGCGGCCGGCACGGGGCAGCTGACGATCCAGGGAGGCGGTGCGTTCATCCACCGATTTCCGGCACGACGCGGCCTTCACCGCGCAGATAGTCCGCCATTGTTGCGATTACCAGCCCTACAGCCGGTCGAGCAGACATGCGCTTTCGCCATGCGAGGAGATTCGGGCATTTCGCTGTCATCGGTACGGTGTGGCGTGCGGCAAAGAACTGTGCCATGTAAAGCGCGATGTCTGCGTAGCTGAATTGGCCAGCCACGTAGTCACAATCCCGGAGCAACTGTTCCATCGCAAAGTAGTACGCCTCGATGCCCGCTTGTGCTTGCTTCCACTCAGGCGTGTCAACAGGGTCGGGATCCCCGCGTAGGTTCATGAGTCGGATGACGTGAGGGAAAAGCACCTCGTCAGAACAGTGCTCCAGCCTCCGAGCCTCCGCTCGCGAGGCGATGGAGCGAGGCCAAAGAGGCGGTTCCGGCCATCGGTCCTCCAGATACTCGAATATCTGCGTGGAATCAAATATCTCGACATCGCCATCGACGAGTACGGGAACTTGACGTTTTGGATTGATGCGCAGCACTTCGGGATGCTTCGGTGCGTAGCCGCGCACGAAATCGAACGACACCATGACCAAGTCGAAGGCGATTCCCTTCTCGCGCGCAGCGATTTCGATCTTTGCACCAAACATGCTTAGCGGACCGGAGTAGATCACCAGGTTGCTCACACGAGCTCTGCGGTACGACGGTTGCGGGGCCTTAAGGTCTGACATGAGCGGACGCATGCAGGCGAAGCCGCCGGAGCACGTCCGCTTGATGGAGGGGTTGGCCGACAAGCTTGTCGTATTCGCTGTACGTGCCAACCCATGGACAACACTCCTTCGCACGATCGTCGCAAAGTCTGCGACCTTCGATTGAATTTTTCACCTGTTTGTCGCACGCCGGTCACAGCGGCTACGAGCCGCCGAGCGCCACCGCCTGCCGCGTCAGGGGGTGGCTCGCAGACAAGCCCGCCGTGAGGCTGATTGCGGCCCGCCTGGCCGAAGCGACAGCGCTTCGCCGCTGACCCGCTGCCTGCTGGGCTTGGGCGAGGAGCAACAGACCTTCACCGACGTCGGCGCTGTGGGCAGGGTCTCGGGTGAGGCGCGACGCCGAGGCGACCGCGGCGCTCGCCCGCTTCTCGGCCAACGCGGTGTCGCCGACCGCGAGCGCGATGCGGGCGCCGATCCGCAACGTGGCGGCGCGGGGGCGCTCGTCGCTCGACGCGAGAGCGTCGATGCGCGCCAGTTCCTGACCGATGCGACGCTCGGCTTGCGCACCGGCGCCCTGCGCAAGCAGCAGCTGCGCTTCAACCGCGTCGACGGTGTTCGCCAGGTAGTGGTTCGACAGGTGAACCGGTGCGGCACGCCCCTCGTGCAACAATTTGTCGGCATCGCCGAGCCGACCGGTCGCAAGCGCGACTTGCGCCCGGAACAGGCTGCTGAGCACCACGAATTTCAGTTCGCCCATCGCCTGGGCAGTTTCGCGCGCCGCCGTCAGTTCCCGGTCGGCGCCGTCGAACTCGTCGAACTTCAGCAAGATCATGCCGAGGCTCAGTCGCAGATAGGCTGGAACGGGATCCGCCGTCGTCGGGCGAGGCCAGTGCGACAGCACCCGAACGATGCTTTCCCTGGCCGAAGCATATTCGCCCATGTCCATCATCACGGTGGCAGCATTGCGTTCACTGGCCAGTTGGGCGAGGGTGCGGCCCGCGGCCTGTTCCAGCTCGGCGACGCGCTGGTAGGCCAGCAAGGCGCCAGGCAAGTCACCCAGATCCTGCAGCAGGATCGCCTTGTCTCCGAGCATGCCGGCACTGCTTCCGGCGTCGACTTCGCCGGCCCGCTCCGCGATGGTGATGGCCGCGTTCAGGCGATCCAGCGCCAGCCGAGGATTTCCGTCGTTGCGCGCGATGGTGACATCGGCGTTGGCGCAGTCCACTTCGACCGTCGCCCGCGGGTGCGTAGCACGCTTCAACGCGTCCAACCCGGACGCGAGCTCCGCGCGTGCGAGGTCGAATCCGCCCCTTGCCACGTACGTCTCGACGGTATTGAAGGCGATCATGGCAACCAGGTTGGCATCGCCGCTCGCCTTCGCATACGCGGCTGCGCGAGCCATCAATGCCAGGTCCTGAGTCGTATCGCCCATGGTGGCGTATTGCCCGGCGATCGGCAAAAGCAGCTCCGATGCGATGCCGGGTTCGCGCCCGTAGGTGGCCTCCACGAGTCGCGTCGACTCTTCGAGAATCTGTCGCTGCGTCAACGGCCGATCGGCGTCTCCCATGGCGCCCAGGATGAGGCCGAGCAGCGTGCTGCGAGACTGTGCCCGCGCCGTCTGATAGCGGGCCTCGTCGCGCTCGCGACGGGCCTCGAGCGCTTGCCATGACGTGGCGGCAACGCCGGCCAGGAGAGCCAGCAGCGTGGCTGACGCAGCCCCCACGCTCAGACGATGCCGCGTCACGAACTTGGAGAGCCGGTAGGCGACCGTGTCGGGTCC
>JBDTIO010000663.1:0-21783 GCA_039936375.1 Caldimonas sp.
TGGCCGCCTTCGGCCCGGCAAGATCGTGATCGGCCATCGCATCTCCTCGGTCGCCCGACGGGCGCTCAGTATCGCGCGCCATGAGGCGCGCTGACCGAAAGGCACGCCGCAGCCGTCGCAGCACACGGCATCATCGCGACTCTGCCCAGGAGCTTTCCATGATTCGTCAGCCCTCGCCCCTCTTGCGGTCGCTCGCCATCGGCGCGGCGTACGCGCTCTAGCACGGCATGGCGCCGGCCGCGGATGGCCCGCCAACGAGCGCCGACGCGCGCCTGCACTGGGACCTGGGCGACCTCTACCCGAGCGCCGACGCCTGGACCGCTTCGTACCGCAAGACGCGAAGCGCGGCCGAGAAGATCGGCCAGCTCAAAGGCACGCTGGGCGCCGACGCGGCGTCGATGCGCCGCGCCCTTACCACCCTCAGCGACCTGCGCCGGGAGACCGCGCGCCTGTCGAGCTACGCCAACCTGCTCGCCGACGAAGACCTGCGCGTGGCGCCGGCACAGGAACGGCGCCAGCAGGCGCAGAGCCTGCGCACGCTCCTCGGCGAAAACAGCGCCTGGCTCGCGCCGGAGGTGATCGCCATCGGCCACGACAAGGTGGAGGCCTTTCTCGCGCAGGACGCGGTGCTCAGACAGCACTTCGATTTCCTGCTCAGGGACATCTTGCGCAATGCGCCGCACACGTTGAGCCCCGAAGCGGAGGCCCTTCTCGCGGCGAGCGGGAACGTGCTGGCGCAGCCCAACAACATCTTTCAACAACTCGCCGACGCGGAAATGCCGTTTGCGACGATCGAGCTGTCGGGGAGCGAGAAGGTGCGACTTGATCAGGCCGCCTATGAGAAGTTTCGAACGGCTGCGTCGCGTGCCGATCGCAAGGCCGTCTTCGACGCTTTCTGGGGCTCCTGGAAAAACTACCAGGGCACGCTGGGCGCGACGCTCGACACCCAGGTGATCGGCGACATCTTCAGCGCCAGGGCACGGCGCTTCGACACCGCCCTCGACGAAGCGCTCTTCTCCGACAACATGCCGCCCGCCGTCTATCGGACCCTGGTGGCGCAGACCAACGCCGCCCTGCCCACGCTGCATCGCTACCTGCGCCTGCGCAAGCGCCTGCTCCACATCGACGGCGAGCTCGCCTACTACGACAACTATCCCTCGCTGTTTCCGACCTCGGCGGCGCCCCGATTCAGCGTCGAAGAGTCGGAGCGCCTGACCCTCGCCGCCCTGGCGCCGATGGGCGACGAATACCTGGGCCTCCTGCGGCGCGGCTTCGCCGGCCGCTGGATGGACGCGCTGCCGCACCAGGGCAAGCGGTCGGGTGCCTACATGAACGGTGCCGCCTACGACGTGCACCCCTACCTGCTGCTCAACCACAACGACAACTACGAGTCGCTCTCGACCCTGGCGCACGAATGGGGCCACGCCGTGCACACGCTGCTGACCCAGGCGCAGCAGCCGTTCGAGAAGGCGCGCTACTCGACCTTCATTGCCGAGTCGGCGTCGATCGGCAACGAGATGCTGCTCAACGACTACATGGTGAACAACGCGAAGTCGCGCGACGAGAAGCTCTACTACCTCGGCCAAGGCCTCGAATCGATTCGCACGACCTTCTTTCGCCAGGTGATGTTCGCCGAGTTCCAGCTGCAGATGCACGAGGAGGTGGAGCAGGGCCGGCCGCTCTCGGGCGAGCGCCTCACCCAGCTGTACTGCACGCTGCTGAGGCGCTACTACGGCGAGGCCGAAGGAGTGATGAAGATCGACCCGCTCTATTGCACCGAGTGGGAGTACGTTCCGCATTTCTACTACGGCTACTACGTGTACCAGTACGCCACCTCGATGGCCGGCGCCGCCGAGTTCACCGATGCGATCCTCAAGGAAGGCGCGCCGGCGCGCGACCGTTTCCTGACGATGCTGAAGGCCGGCGGCTCCGACTACGCGTACGAGCTCTACAAGCGGGCCGGCATCGACATGGCGAGCCCGGCGCCGTACCAGGCGCTGGTGGCGCGCATGAACCGCGTGATGGACGAGATCGAAGCGCTCGAACGCAAGCCTTGATACAGCTCGCCCCGGCGTCTCAGCCGCGCACGTGAGTGACGCCGCCGTCGACCACCAGCGTCGAGCCCAGCACGTAGTCGCCGGCGCGCGAGGCGAGGTAGATGGCGGCGCCGGCCATGTCGTCGTCGCGGCCGATGCGGCGCGCCGGAATGCGCTTGGCCACCTCGTCACCGTGGTCGCGGGCGACGCGGTTCATATCGGACGCGAAGGCGCCCGGCGCGATGGCGCTGACGACGATGTTGTCTTCGGCCAGGCGCAGCGCCATCCGCCGCGTGAGCTGGATGAGGCCGGCCTTGCTCGCTGCATACGAATACGTTTCCTGCGGATTGACGGCGATGCCATCGATCGAGGCGATGTTGATCACCTTGGCCGGCCGCTCGGCGCTCGCCGCCGCCTTCAGCATCGCGTGCAGCGCCTGGGTGAGGAAAAACGGCGCCTTCAGGTTGAGGTCGACCACCTTGTCCCAGCCCTTCTCGGGAAAGGTATCGAAGGTCTCGCCCCAGGCGGCGCCGGCGTTGTTGACGAGGATGTCGAGCTTGCCGCTCTTCTGGCACGCGCCGAGCGCGGCCACGAGCGCGTTCACGCCCTCGAGCGTGGACAGGTCGGCCGGCAACGAGACGCACTCGCCGAGCGACGACAGCTCCCTGGCCGTGGCATCGCAGTCGGCCGCTTTGCGCGACGAGATGTAGACGCGCTGCGCGCCCTGCTTCAGGAAGCCGGCGGCGATCATGCGGCCGATGCCGCGGGAGCCGCCGGTGATGAGGGCGATGCGGTTGGTGAGGGAAAAGAGGTCGGTCATGGAATCTCCGGTAGTCGAGGGCCGTCCATACCAATCGCGCTTGCCGGCTTGCCCAAACTCTAAGCGTTCACAAGCCACCCCGAGCGTTATTGCTTTCGGCCACTTCCTGACATTGGTGACTGGCCTCTCCACGGCACCTCAATGCGCGACGCCGAAGCTTGGCGCGGTGGGGTGATGGCGTGATACAAGGATCGCTTTGCGTGCTGCCGGAACAGTTGGCGCGCGCCCGGAGCGCTCTCCCCATGCCGCATTCCCTTCTTCCGCGATTCCTCCTCGCCGTTGCGGTGGCCGCCACGACTGTTGCCGCGCGCGCCGAAGGCCCCGTCACGGAACCGCCGGTGGCGCCGGTGAACGCGGTCACCGATACCTACTGGGGCCAGAAAGTCGCCGACCCCTACCAGTGGATGGAGGACGAGAAGAGCCCCGAATTCCAGTCGTGGATGAAGGGTCAGAACGACTACGCGCGAACGGTGCTGGCACGCATCCCCGGCCGCAACGCGCTGCGCGACCGCATCGCCGCACTGTCCAACGCTGGGACAACCGTCTACCAGGTGCAGACCGCCGCTTTATCCTACTTCTACCTGAAGCTGGCGCCGGGCGATGAGAGCCCCAAGCTCTACGTGCGCGATGGTCTGGCCGGTGCCGAGCGGCTGCTGGTCGACCCCGAGAAGATGGGCCAGGCGGGGGTGCACTACTCGATCGACTACTTCGCGCCTTCGCCGAACGGCAAGCTGCTGGCATACGGAACTTCGCCCGGCGGTAGCGAGGACGCCACTTTGGGCGTGATCGAGGTCGCCAGCGGCAAGCCGCTGGCCGAGCGTATCGCGCGCGCACGTTTCGGCGTCACCGCCTGGTCGCCCACCAGCAAGAGCTTCTTCTACAACCGGCTGGCCGCGCCGGTGCCGGGTGCGCCTCCAGGCGACAAGTACAAGCGCGCGATGATTTTGCGCCACGTCGTCGGCATCGATCCCGACGGCGAAGGCGACGCGCCCGAGCTCGGCATCGGCCTGTCGCCGCTGGTGCCGGTGGCGCCTGACGAACTGCCGCTGATCGTGCGCAGTTCGGCGTCGCCCTACGTGTTGGCGATCGTGCAGAAGTTCGTCAAGAACGAGTTCAGCGTCTACGCCGCGCCCTACGCCAAGCTCAACGGTGCGAAGACGCCGTGGCGCAAGATCGCCGACGAGAGTGCGGAGGTGACCGACGTGGCCGCGCATGGTCGCGACCTGTACCTGCTCACGCACAAGGGTGCGCCGACCTTCAAGGTGCTGCGCACCAGCCTTGTAAAGCCCGAACTGGCGCAGGCCGTGGTGGTGGTGCCGGCCAGCGCGGCAGTGCTGAAGAGCCTGGGCGTGGCCAAGGACGCGCTGTACGTGCGTTCGTTGGACGGCGGGCTGGGCGGGGTGCTGCGTGTGCCCTTCGGCAAGGGCACCGTCAGCCCGGTGGCGTTGCCGTACCAGGGAGCGATCGGCGAGTTCGTCGTCGATGCGGACCGGCCCGGCCTGCTGATGAAGCTGACCTCATGGACCGAGCCGCAACTCTGGTACCACTACGACCCCGTCAGCGGCAAGAGCACCGACACCGGTCTGCGGCTGCGCTCGCCGGTGGACTACAGCGCCATCACCTCGGAGGAGGTCGAGGCGCGGTCGGCCGACGGCACTATGGTGCCGCTGTCGATCGTTCACCGCCGCGACATCCTGCTTGACGGCAGCAATCCGACGCTGCTTAACGGCTACGGCTCGTACGGCATCACGCTCGACCCCGGCTTCAACCCGACGCTGCTGGCCTGGCTGGAGCGCGGCGGGGTCTTTGCGGTGGCGCACGTGCGCGGCGGCGGCGAGTACGGCGAGGACTGGCACCGCGCCGGGCAGAAGCTGAACAAGCCCAACACCATCGCCGACTTCATCGCCTGCGCCGAGTACCTGATCGAGCATAAGTACAGCTCCTCGGCGCGGATCGCCGGGCAGGGCGGCAGTGCCGGCGGCATCACCGTCGGTGGTGCGTTGACGCAGCGGCCCAAGCTGTTCGCGGCGATCATCGACAACGTCGGCGTCTCGGACAACCTGCGCATCGAACTGTCGCCCAACGGCCCGCCGAACATCCCCGAGTTCGGCAGCGTGAAGACCGAGGACGGCTTCAAGGGTCTGTACGCGATGAGTGCCTACCACCACGTCGAGGACGGCCAGCCCTACCCGGCGGTGCTGCTGACCACCGGCATCCACGACCCGCGCGTCGACTCGTGGCAAATGGCCAAGATGGCGGCGCGGCTGCAGGCCGCCACCGCCAGCGGCAAACCGATCCTGCTGCGCGTGGACTACGACGCCGGTCACGGCATCGGGTCGACCAAGTCGCAGACCACCGAGGAGACGGCCGACGAGTGGGCCTTCCTGCTGTGGCAGTTCGACATGCCCGGCTTCCAGCCGCAGTAGCGGGTGCGGCACGCGCCCCGCGGGTGCTGGTCGGAAAAGGGTCCGGCGAGCGGTCGGGGTTGACTGGCCGAGGGTCGCCGAGATCTTGCTCCACTCGCCCTTGCGGGCGAACCGTGCCGTCCGTCGTCTGCCGCCGCCGCAGTCTGGTCGCACTGCTGGCACGGCCGTGACCTTGACGTGACGGCACCATGCATGTCGTGATCGCCGCTGGAGTTCATGCGGCGGTCTGCAGCGCTGGTACCACTGCCGCGCCTGCGCTTTCGAACGACTGCTTCAAGGCGCTCATTCCCGCCGATCAGATGCCCGGTTTGGGGCTTCTCCTTCGGGTCGTGACCTAACGTCGCAATGGCGGCAGCCGGCCAGGAAGTGACGTTGACGACCGGCTGCTTCCCGGCGCCTCGTTTAGGTGTCCAGCTCAGTCTGAACTGCTGAACTGCGGCAACGAACTCAGGATCATCGCCGCCATCCTCAATTCATCTGTGATCGAGTGCCTGGGCAGGTCCAGCGGCGCCTGGCCGGCAAACCTCACAGCCCTATCGCTACCGCGCCTTTGGTTTGCCGATTTCGCTGGGCGAATTCGGCGCGATCGGTGGCGGCCTGATGATCGGCGGTGCCTTTCGGCCGGTGATGCACATGTCGCTCTACAAGATGCACGAACTGGCGCAGCACGGCCTCTTCAGGCCGACGTCCGACACGCTGGCTCGGCGGATCACGCGGCGCACCGACCGCACGTCACGCTGCCATGTGTCGACAACGAGTAAGGGTTCGCGCTGCTAGGATAAATCGCTCGGTAGTCCTCACGCCCCGAGATCCACTGCACCAATGCGCCTGCACGCCTTGCTCTTCACCGACATAGTCGACAGCACGCGCTTGGTCGAGCGCCTGGGCGACGCGGCAGCCGCGGCGCTGTGGACCGAGCACGACCGGCGAGCAAGGCAACTCTTGCCCGAAAAAGGGCAGGAGATCGATCGCAGCGACGGCCTTTTCCTGCTCTTCGACGACGTGCGGGCCGCCGCGCGTTATGCCATCGCCTACCAACACGCGATGGCCGAGCTTGGCCTGAGCGCGCGCGTGGGCCTGCACGCCGGCCCGGTCACGCTGCGCGAGAATGATCCGGCGGCCGTCGCGCGCGGCGCCAAGCCGACCGAGGTGGAGGGTTTGGCCAAGCCACTCGCGGCGCGCATTCTCGCGCTCGCCCGCGGCGGCCAGACGCTGCTCAGCGCCGCAGCGCGGCAGGCCCTGGGCGACGAGTTGCCCGCCGGAGCGGGCAGCCGCAGCCACGGCCACTATCGACTGAAGGGTGTCGAAGAGCCGATAGAGGTGTTCGAACTCGGCACTGCCGCCAGCGCCTACACGCCGCCGGCCGATGTCGACAAGGCTTACCGCGTCGTGCGCGACGGCGATCTTTGGCTGCCACTACGCGAGGTGCGCCACAACCTCGTGCCGGAGCGCGACGCCTTTGTCGGTCGCGGTGCCGAGTTGCGTGCGCTGTCGCAACGACTGGATGCGGGGGTGCGGCTGCTCACCCTGCTCGGTTCGGGCGGCACCGGCAAGACGCGCCTTGCGCATCGCTACGGCCTGGGTTGGCTGGGCGACTGGCCCGGCGGTGTCTATTTCTGCGACCTCAGCGAGAGCAGCAGCCTGGAGGGGATTCACTTCGCCGTGGCCTACGCCCTTGGAGTTTCGCTCGACAAGGGCGACCCGATCGTGCAACTCGGCCACGCCATCGCCGGCCGTGGCCGTTGCCTGATCATCCTCGACAACTTCGAGCAGTTGCTAGCCCATGCCGGGGCCACGGTGGGCCGCTGGCTGGACCGGACGGCGGCCGCCACCTTCGTCGTAACCAGCCGCGAACGGCTGCACCTCGCCGGCGAGGAACTGTTCGTCGTCGAGCCGCTGCCCGTTGCGACCGAAGCGGTCGAACTCTTTGCCGCACGGGCGCAAGCCGTGGGTCCAGGCTTTGCGCTGTCCGACTCCAACCGCGCCGCGGTCGCCGAAGTCGTGCGCTTGCTCGACGGCCTGCCGCTGGCGATCGAGCTGGCGGCGGCGAGGGTGCGGGTGCTCTCACCGGCGCAGATCGTCGAGCGGCTCAAGGACCGGTTCAAGCTGCTGGCCGGCGCCCGCGGCACGGCCGCGCGACAGGCCACGCTGAAGGCCGCGATCGACTGGTCATGGAATCTGATGACCGGATGGGAACAGGCCGCGCTGGCGCAGTGCTCGGTGTTCGAAGGCGGCTTCACGCTCGAAGCTGCCGAGGCCACGCTTGACCTTTCGCGCTGGCCTGAGGCGCCGCGGGCGTTGGACGTGGTACAGGCTCTGGTCGACAAGAGCCTGCTGCGCTGCTGGCATCTCGTCGAGGCCAGCCGCTACGACATCGACGAACCGCATTTCGGCATGTACTTGAGCATCCATGAGTACGCGGCCGACAAGCTTCAGCAAAGCGCTGCTGAGGCCACGCTGCAGGCCCAGCAGCGGCACGGCCGGCATTTCGCTGGCTGCGGCAGCGATGCGGCGATCGAGGCCCTGTTCGGGCGCGACGGCGTCAAGCGCCGCCTGGCGCTGGCGCAGGAGATCGACAACCTGATGGCCGCCTGCCGGCGCGCCGCGGCACGCGAAGACGCCGATGTCGCGACGCCGACCTACTGCGCCGCCTGGGAGCTGCTGGTGTCGCGCGGGCCGATGACGCCCGGGGTCGAACTCGGCGCCGCTGTGCTGGATTTGCGCACGCTGAGCGTGGCCCAGCGCGTGGACGTGAGCCTGCGCCGGGCCGAAGCGCTCGGGCGGGTGGGGCAGTTGGTCGATGCACGCGCGCAACTCGAGCAGGCCCTCGCGTGGGCCCAAGGCGCGGCCGACCGGCGACGCGAAGGCCTGGCCCGCGCGCGCCTGGGCCAGATCGACCGCGAACGAGGGCGCATGGCCGATGCGCGCGAGCACTTGGAGGCGGCGCTGTCGATCCTGCGCGAAACCGGCGACCGCATAGGGCAGGGTAATGTGCTGCACAACCTGGGCAATCTGCTCGACCAACTGGGCATTCCCGAACACTCGCGGGCCTGCCACGAAGCGGCGCTGTCGCTGTACACCGAAGACGGAAACCAGCGCGGCATCGGACAGGTGCGCGCCAGCTTGGGCATCCTCAACCGTCACCAGGGGCGGATGAGCGAAGCGCTGCAGGAATACGAAGCTGCGCTGGCGATCCTTCGCGAAGATGGCGACCGCCGCTGCGAGGGCATCGTGCTGGGCAATATGGCCAACGCACTCGAAGACCTGGGGCGGGAAGACGAAGCCCAGCAGTGCCAGCAGGAGGCGCTGGCCATCCATCGTCAGGTCGGCAGCCGCATCGCCGAGGCCTACGTGTTGGCCAATCTGGCCCTCGGGCACGAGCGGCGTGGCGAACGCGCTCAGGCCCGCACATTGCTCGAACAGGTCTTGGCCATCGACCGCGAGGTGAAAAACCTGATCCACGAGGGGGTGACCCTCACTCAACTAGCAGCGCTTGACATCGCAGAGGGTCGCTTCGAATCCGGCCGCGCGACGCTCGACGACGCACTGCAACGCCACCGCACCCTCGGCAACCGCATCTACATCGGCGCCGCGTTGAAACTGTTGGGCGACCTGCTGCTGCGCCAGTCGCGCCCGCAGGAGGCACTGGAACCGCTGCGCGAGGGCGAAGCCGTGCTACGGGCCATTGACAACCCAGTCGAACTCGCCGAACTGCTTTGCGTGAAAGGGCAGGCAGCCCTGGCTTGCGGCGATGCGGCATCGGCGCGGTCGGCACTGCAGGAATCCGAATCGATCGCCACGCGGCTGAGTAACAGCCCGGGCACGCGGCTGGCGCCAGCCATCGCGGCGTTGCGCGCGGCCATCGGCTGAGGTCGGTGCAAGTCGCCATTCCCCGAGAAGTCGCGTCCACTCAAGCGCGGAATGCCGCCGTGCAGGGTCAGCCTGTGCGCGGCGGCGTGACGTGACGCGTGCCGGCACCGGCGGTTGGAACAACTGTACCGCCATATCGGCCGCCCGGCTCTGGCCAACGAACGTGCGCAGTGCCTTGCGCGGACGTTGCGATACCCACCGGAGTCGCCATGCGCCCTGCATTCAATCGACGACATCTGCGAAGGCGGCCGCCTCGCTGCTCGCCTTCGGCCTCGATAAGGGGCTCGCGCAGTCGCGCGTTCCGCAGGCCGACATGCACAGCCACCTGGGCATCCTGTCGCGCGTCTCGCTCGCCGACGGCATGCGCAGTCAGGGCGTCGCGCTCGTCGCCTGATCGCTGCCGTCCGACCTGGGCTGGCTGCGCGAGACCGGTACCGGCCTCGAGCAGAAGTCCGAACCTTCGCCCGGCGTAGGCAGGAACGCCTCGGTCGACGACTACGCCGATGTGCGCAAGGTCTTCGACGATCTGCAGGACATGAAGCTGCCGGCCAGCGTGGTCGAGCGCGTGGCCTACGGCAACTACGCTCGCGTCCTGAAGCAAGCGCTCAAGACTTAGCCCCGCCGGCCGACGCGATTTGCGGTACAAGTCGAGCGTCCTGCGTCTCGAAGCGGCACCTCGGCTCGCTGGCCCATGAATCGGGCGGGAAAATCGCTTTTTCAGCGTCCCCTGTCACAGGCGTTTCATGTCGATGACCATCGAAGTCGACCGCCAGCTCGGGGTGGCGCGGCAGATGCTCGAGCGGTCGCGCACCTTGCGATAGACGGAATGCTTCGCGAAGGGCAGCGGCGCGATCTCGACGGCGGTGATCAGCTCGTCGTGGCGCAGCGCCGTCTCGACCCACGGCGTGTCGCCGGCAGGCGATGGAAGTCGCGCATGGCGATCTGCCGCGCCCCCTCGCGGCCTTCGACATGAACCACGGCATCGAGCGCGGCCAGGGCGACGCACATGTCGGACGGGTGCGTGGCGATGCGTGCAGGATGGCGTTCGACAGCACCGGGAAGCGCTGGCGCACCGCAGCGTCGGCGGCGACCGCCGTGTTCTTCGCGCCGGCGCCAATGCACAGGCCGCCGCTCGGCAGGACCTCGATCTTCGTGTCCAGCCGCGACACGTCGACCAGCTCGTCGGGCCGCTCGATGTTCTCGCGCATCAGATCGACGAGGTTGGTGCCGCCGCCGAGGAACTTGGCCGCCGTGCGGCTGGCCATCATGCCAATGGCCGCCCGCGAGTCGGCCGGGCGCAGGTAGATGAACTCCTTCATGCCGCCACCTCGGCGTCGAAGGTGGCATGGATCGCGTCGACGATGCCGTTGTAGGCGCCGCAGCGGCAGAGATTGCCGCTCATGCGCTCATTGATTTCCTCGTCGGAGAACGCTGCCTTCGTGGAGGCCGGAGCGCGGGTGACCGCGCTCGGCAGGCCGCCGCGGAACTCGCTCACCATCGCCACCGCCGAGCAGATCTGCCCCGAGGTGCAGTAGCCGCACTGCAAGCCGTCGTGCTCGATGAAGGCCGCCTGCAGCGCGCTCAGCGCGCCGCTGTCGCTCAGGCCTTCGATGGTCGTGATCTCGCGGCCGTCGTACTGCATGGCCAGCGCCAGACACGAGTTGATGCGCTCGCCGTCCACCAGAACGGTGCAGGCACCACAGGCACCCTGGTCGCAGCCTTTCTTGGTGCCGGTGAGCCGGAGGTGCTCGCGCAGGGCGTCGAGCAGCGAGACGCGCGGGTCGATCGTCAAGGCGCGCTCGATGCCGTTGACGCGCAGCGTCACGGGGAATGCAGTGCCGGAAATCATGGGTCGCCTTTCGTTCGGTCGTCGTGAACCCCGGCAATCCGGATGCCGGCCCGTCGGCGGGTGCGGCGCGTGTTGAAATTCGTGCGTGCAGCCGCGAGAAAGGCACGGCGATTGCCACGTCGGAGCGTTCCACCGCGACCGCAAACGGCCGTCACGCCGCCCCTTCGATGAGCGATGCGCTTCGCCCTTACCTCGGAAAACGCGACTTCTCCGTCACCAGCGAGCCGAAGGGCGGCGCCGCGTCGAAGGGGAAGCTGCGCTTCGTCATCCAGAAGCACGCGGCCAGCCATCTGCACTATGACTTCCGCCTCGAGCTCGACGGCACGCTGAAGAGCTGGGCCGTGCCGAAAGGACCGAGCCTCGACTCGGCCGACAAGCGCATGGCCGTGCACGTGGAAGATCACCCGCTCGACTACGGCAGCTTCGAAGGCGAGATTCCGAAGGGCCAGTACGGCGGCGGCTCGGTGATCGTGTGGGACAACGGCACCTGGGAGCCGGTGGGCGACCCGCGCGCCGGCTACGCCGCCGGCAAGCTGAAGTTTCGCCTCAAGGGCAAGAAGCTCACGGGCGGCTGGACGCTGGTACGGATGCACGGCCGCGCCACCGAGCGGCAGGAACCGTGGCTGCTCATCAAGGAGCGCGACGAGGCGGCCCGGCCGGCAACGGAGTACAGCATCGTCGAGGCCGAGCAGGGCAGCGTGCTGTCGAACCGCACGATCCCCAACCCGCCGGCGAAGGCGGCGAAGAAGGCGAGCGCGAAGGCGGCCTCGAAAGTCGGCGCAAAGATCACTTCGAAGACGGTTGCGAAGGCTGCGCCCCCGCCCGCATGGCCAGCGGCGGCAAAGAAGGCCGCACTGCCTGCGACATTCTCGCCGCAACTCGCCACGCTCGCCGCGGAAGCACCGGAAGACGACGGCTGGAGCTACGAGATCAAGTTCGATGGCTACCGCCTGCTGGCCCGAATCGACGGCGACGACGTGCGCCTCTTCACCCGCAACGGCAACGACTGGTCGGCGCGCATGAAGAGCCTGGTCGATGCGGTGCGTGCTCTCGGCATCGGCTCGGCCTGGCTCGACGGCGAGATCGTGGTCGCCGGCGGCAACGGCGCGCCCGATTTCAACCTGCTGCAGAACGCCTTCGATTCGTCGCGCACCGACACGATCCAGTACTATTTCTTCGATCTGCCGTACTACGGCGGGCACGACCTGCGCGCCGTGCCGCTGGGCGAGCGCCGCGCCCTGCTGCGCTCGCTGCTCGACGCGACACCGCACGACGGCCGCATCCGCTTCAGCGAAGACTTCGACAACGCCGATGCCAAGGAGCTGCTGCGCAACGCCTGCCGCATGCGCCTGGAAGGCGTGATCGGCAAGCGCGCCGATTCGCCCTACGTCTCGCGGCGCAGTCCGGCGTGGATCAAGCTCAAGTGCACGCAGCGGCAGGAGTTCGTGATCGGTGGCTACACCGACCCGAAGGGCTCGCGCACCGGCATCGGCTCGCTGCTGCTTGGCATTCACGACGAGGCCGGTGCGCTGCACTTCGCCGGTGGCGTGGGCAGCGGCTTCGACCAGGCCTCGCTCGCCGCCGTGAAGAAGGCGCTCACTGCAGTCGACAGCGACAAGCGGCCGTTCGTCGAGAAGCCGCCGGGCAAGGCGCATTGGGTCGAGCCGAAGCTGGTGGCCGAGGTGTCGTTCGGCGAGTGGACGCCCGACGGCCACATCCGCCACGCCGTCTTCCACGGCCTGCGCATCGACAAGCCGGCGAAGCGCATCATTCGAGAACAAGCCACGCTGACGAAGACCGTCGAAGCGGCTGCCGAGGCCGACGCCGTGCCCCCTGCAAAAAACCCACCCAAAGCGAAAGCCGCGAAGACCGCGACGGCCGCCGCACCGGTGCGCGCGCGCGCCAGGGGCATGGGCGCCGACGCGACGGTCGCCGGGGTCCGCATCAGCCATCCGTCGCGCGTGATCGATACCTCGACAGGCATCACCAAGCTCGACGTCGTCGACTACTACCTCGAGGTCGCCAGGCTCATCCTGCCGCACCTGAAAAAGCGCCCAGTCTCGCTGGTGCGCGCCCCTGCGGGAATCGAAGGCCAGCTGTTTTTCCAGAAGCACGCCGCAGCTCTGAAAATTCCCGACCTGAAAGAGCTCGACCGCTCGATCGCGCCCGAGCTCGAGCCGATGATCGAGGTCGACTCCTTCACCACGCTGATCGGCGCAGCGCAGGCCAACGTCATCGAGTTCCACACCTGGAACGCAACCACGAAGGACACGACGCGGCCCGATCGCATCGTCTTCGATCTCGACCCCGGCGAAGGCGTGGCGTGGCCGCAGATCCAGGAGGGCACCGAGCTGACACGCTCGCTGCTCGAGCAACTCGGCCTGACGAGCTTTCTGAAGACCAGCGGCGGCAAGGGCCTGCACGTCGTCGCGCCGATTACGCCGAAGGGCGGCTGGGACGAGGTGAAGGCGCTGTCGAAGGCGATCGTCGAGCACATGGCGACGATCATCCCCCAGCGCTTTGCGGCCAAGAGCGGCCCGAAGAACCGCCTCGGCAGGATCTTCGTCGACTACCTGAGGAACGGCTTCGGCGCGACGACGGTGTGCGCCTGGTCGGCACGGGCGCGGCCCGGCCTCGGCGTCTCGGTGCCGTGCGAATGGAGCGAGCTGGGCACGCTCACCGGCGGCGCCCATTGGACGATCCGCAACGTGCACGAGCGCATCGAAGACGAGGCCGACGCCTGGCGCGACTACGCGAAGACGAAGCAGACGACTGCCAAGGCGATGAAGATGCTGGGCGTCGACCCGGGCGCCTGAGCGGCGCCGGGCTCAGATCGCGGCGACGATTCCGGTCACCGGCAGAACGATGCCGGTGATGTAGCCCGAGCACACCGGCGAGGCAAGGAATACATAAGCAAGCGAGAGCTCTTCCGGCTGCACCGGCCGATGCATCGTCGTGTCGCGGCCGAACTCGGCAACCTTCTTCGCCGGTGCGTGGGCCGGATCGAGCGGCGTCCAGACCGGGCCCGGCGCGACCGCGTTGACGCGGATGCCCTTGTCGATCACGTTTTGCGCCAGCGCTTTCGTGAAGGCGTGAATGGCGCCGTTGGTCGCCGAATAGTTCAGCAGGTGCGGCTCGCCTTCGAGGCCGGTCACCGAGCTAGCGACTCGAGGTAGACGATGGTCACATCGGCGCCTTCGCGCGCGAACAGCACCGCCGCGGCGCGGCCGATGCCCGAATCGCCGCCGGTGACGATCGCCGAGAAGCCTTCGAGCTTGCCGCTGCCGAGATAGTCCGGCGCCATGAACTGCGGCGCGAGTGCGAGCCTGGCCTTGCGGCCCGTCTTCGACTGGTGCTGCGTCGAGTGCCTGACCGGGTGCTTGCGCGCACCGGCCTGCACGGCCATCTTCTTCTCCGCCTTCGGGGGCGTCTTGCGGTCGCGCGCGTCCTGCTGCCGCTGCACTCTGCGCGCGGCCGCGCCCGTCGCCTTTGCGCCCATCGGCGGGCGAGGCGTCTTGCTGCTGACCATCGTCTACTTCTTCGGTGTCGTTCCCGAAAGGGTGGCAAGCGGCGCACCCGACAGCACGGCCTTCATCACCTCGCGCATGTGCGTGAAATCGACTGGCTTGTCGACATGCGCGTGAAAGCCCGCCGCCAGCGCGCGCTGCACGTCCTGGGCGCGCCCGTAGCCGGTCAGGGCGATCGCCGGCAGCACGGCGGTGCGCGGCTGCTTGCGCATCTCGGCCATCATTTCGTAGCCGTCCATGTGCGGCATGCCGACGTCGGACACGAGCAGATCGAACTCGCCGCTCTGCGCCAGGCGCAGCGCCTCGGCTCCGCTGGACGCCGGCGTGACGATCGCGCCTTCGTGCTCGAGCAGGTAGCCAAAGGTCTCGAGCGTGTCGGGCGCATCGTCGACGAGAAGAATCCGCGTCCCGGCGAGCGAGCTTGGGATGACACCGAGCTTGCCGTCGAGTGGCGCGAAATCGGTGCTCCGGTGCAACGGCAGCCAGACCCGAAACGTCGCGCCGCGCCCCAGCCCCTTCGACTCGACCGAGACGCGGCCGCCATGCAACTGCGCCAGGCTCTTGACCAGCGCCAGGCCGATGCCGAGGCCGCCTTCGCCGCGCGTCGTCGGCGCTTCGGCCTGCTTGAACATCTCGAAGACATGGGGCAGGAACATCGGGGCAATGCCGCGGCCGCTGTCGGTCACTTCGAGCAGAGCGTCGTCTTCGTCGCGCGAGACGCGAACCACGATCGAACCGCCGCTGCGGCTGAACTTGATCGCGTTGCTGAGCAGGTTCCAGGCGATCTGCTCGACGCGCACCGGGTCGCCGTCGATGAGGATCGGGTCGTCGAAGCCCTCGGCATAGAGACGCACGCCCTTGTTGCGCGACTCGGCCAGCGCCCAGGTCATGCAGGGCTGGATCGCCTCGAGCAGCAGCAGCGGCACGCGATTGACGGCGAGCTTGCCGACGTTGGTGCGCGACATATCCAGCAGGTCGTCGATGATGCGGGCCTGGCTCTGCACGGTGCGCTGGATCGTGTGCGCCGCGCGCATCACCGCGGGCAGCGATTGCGCCTCGGGCAAGGTTGTCAACAGCTGGGCGTTGACGTTGATGAGGTTGAGCGGGTGCTTCAGCTCGTGCGACATCACGGCGAGGAATTCGCTCTTCGCCTCGCTCGCGGCCAGCGCCGCCTCGCGACCCTCTTGCGCTTCGCGCATGCGCATCTCCTCGGCGCTGCGCACGTTGGTGATGTCGCGGCAGATCTTGGCGTAGCCCTCCAGGACGCCATCGGTGCGTAGCGGCGTCGTCACGCCGCTGCCCCAGAACAGGCTGCCGTCCTTGCGCACCATCCAGCGTTCGTCGGGCGAGCGACCGGTGTTGCGGGCAATGCGAAGCTTCTCTGCCGGCTCGCCGATGCTGCGTTCCTCGTTGCGGAACAGGATGTCGAAAGGCTGGCCGATCGCGTCGCTCTCGCTGTAGCCGAACAGCTCCACCGCGCCGGCGCTCCAGCTCATGATCTTCCCGTCGAGATCGAGCGTGAGGATGGCGAAGTCGGTCATCGTCTCGGCGATGCGCTGCATCCGCTCCTTGCCTTCGCTGACGTCGGCCTCCGCCTTGCGCAGGTTCGTCACGTCGACGAACGTCAGCACGGCACCGCCGATCCGGTCTTCGGTGGTGCGGTAGGGCACGAGGCGCGCCAGCAGGTACCGGCCATCGACGCTGCGAACCTCCGTTTCGATTGTCTTCAGGGTCGCGAAGACGGCGCGCGCATCGCCGGCCATGCCCTCGTACTCGAGCTTGTGGGTGATGTCGAAGAGCGAGCGACCGACGTCGGTGGCGATGATGTTGAAAAGCGACCCCGCCGCCGGCGTGAAGCGCTTGATGCGCATGCCCGCATCGACGAAAACGGTGGCGATGTCGGTCGAGGTGAGCAGGTTCTTCAGGTCGTCGTTGATCTCGCTCGTTTCGTCGATCTTCGTCTTCAGCTCGTGGTTGACGGTGATGAGCTCCTCGTTGGTCGACTGCAGCTCCTCCTTGCTCGTCTCGAGCTCTTCGGTCGCCGAGCGCAACTCCTCGTTGATCGCCTGCAGCTCCTCGTTCGAGGCCTTCAGCTCCTCGGCCGAGGTTTCGTACTGCTCGATCGTCGCCCGCAACTGGGCGTTCTTGTGCCGCAACTCGCCTTCGAGGCGTGTCAGCTCGGGATCCCTGCCCGTCGCGTCGCCCGACTCCGCCGCGCCGGGAATTTCGCTTTCCTCGAACACCACGAGCAGCATCTCGCCCGGCCATGACGAGTGAAGCGCCGGTTGCGCCGCCATCCGCAGATGCATTGGCCGCCCGTCGACGATGGCGTCGACGACTGGCGATTCGACACGGGTGTGCAACTGCGTGGCCTGGAAAAGCACCGCCCGCAACTCGTCGCGCAACTCCTCTTGCACGGCGTGGAGCAGATTGTGCGAAGGCTCGCCCTCGGTGAAGCGAAGATAACGGGCGGCGCGTGCCGAGACGTGAAGGATCTCGTTGTCGTGAGTCACCAGCACGCTGGGCGATGCCGCTTCCTCGATCAGCTCCTGGTGCAGTTCGGCCGGCGTGCGCGGCCGGGCGGGCCGCATCGGCGCCGGCTCTCGAGACGACCTGGCCGAATGGCGCCCCAGCGGCAGGCTCTGGAAAGCGCGCAGTGATCGCCCGGTCGGATTGGCCCGATAGATGCGCTGCGTCTTGTCGACCGCCGTGAACAGGCGCTGCGTCGCGTCGACCGTCTCCGACGTGCCGAGAAAGAGGTAGCCGCCCGGCTTGAGCGAGAAGTGAATCATCTCGAGCACCGCCTGCTGCGCCGGGCGGTCGAGATAGATCAGCAGGTTGCGGCAGGAGATGAGGTCGAGCCGGGAAAACGGCGGATCGTGGAGCACGTTGTGCAAGGCGAAGATCACCGTTTCGCGCAGCGATTTGTTGATGCGATAGCCGCCCGGCTCGGCCGTGAAATGGGCGCGCAACTTGGCGGGCGGCACGTCGACGCCGATCGCCTCGGGGTAGAAGCCGCCGCGGCCGGTGGCGATGGCAGCTTCGTCGATGTCGGTGGCGAAGAGGGTGAACCTGCGCGGCCGCGAAGCGCGGGCGGCTTCGTCGGCGAGAAGCATTGCCAGGGAATAGGCTTCCTCCCCCGACGAGCAGCCCGGCACCCAGATGCGCACGGGCTCGTCGTCCGACGCTTCGAACAGCTTCGGGATCAGGTCGCGCTCGAGCGCCTCGAAGGCCAGCCGGTCGCGGAAGAACTGCGTCACGCCGATCAGCATGTCGTCGAGCAGCGCGCGCGACTCGCCGGCATCGCCGGCCACGAAGCGGCGGTACGAAGGAAGGTCGGGCAACGACCTGACCTGCAACCGGCGCTCGATGCGGCGCAGCACGGTCGCCCGCTTGTAGTTCTTGAAGTCGTGGCCGGTGCGCTGGTGCAGGATCTTCATGATCTCGCGCAGCGCTTCTTCGGCACCCTCCGGCGAGCCTGGCTCGTGTGCCGCGAGACCGATTTCGGCGGCTCGCGGAAGCACGATCCGGCGATTGTTCTTCCATATCTCGGCGAGCCGGGTCGGCATGTCGGCCACCGGCAGGACGATGTCGACCTTGCCCGTGGCGATCGCGCTCGTCGGCATGCCGTCGTACTCGGCATCGCTCGGCGATTGCGCGATGACGAGCCCGCCCTCTTCCTTGAGCCGGGCAATGCCGGCCGAGCCGTCAGCGCCGGTGCCCGACAGGACGATGCCGATCGCGCGCTCCTTGTGCGCCTCGGCGAGGGTGCGAAAGAACAGGTCGATAACGATGTGGCGGCCGCGCGGCCGCTCGTTCTCGACCAGGCTCAGCGAGCCATCGAACATCGCCAGATCGAAGGTCGGCGGAATGACGTAGACGTGGTCGCGCGCTATCTTGACCGGGCCCTGCACCTGCGCGACGGGCATGCGCGTGGCGGTCTGCAGGATCGCCGCCGCATTGCTCTCGTGGGTGGGCAAGAGATGCAGGACGACGACGAACGCCATGTCGGGTGCGGCCGGCAGACCCTCGAGCAAGGACTTGACCGCCGCCAGGCCGCCGGCCGACGCGCCGATGCCGACGATCGGAAAGTCGAGGCCGCTTGCGGCCACCGGGGCTGCCGGATCGACGAGGGAAGGGACCGGATTCACGGTTCAGGATACGTGACGGCGCGCCAGGGGCGCAGTGCCCGGCGTGGTTCAGGTCTTGCTGCCCGGCGCCTTGCTCGGAGGTTGATCGTCGCTCGACGAGGTGCCTGACGCGCTGGGCCCGATCGCGCCCGCGCCGGCCGTGCTCGCCGATCGGGACGACGGCAAGACGCTCGGGTCGATGGCAACCGGCGGGGCGCTGGTCATGCCGGAATTGCCGGGGTTCAGCGTCGTCGACGAGTTCGCCGGCGGGTTCGCATTGGGAATCACGCTGAGCGTTCCGCCGCTGGCCGGTCCGCTGTTGCCGGCGCTGATGCCGCTTGCCGCGACGCTATCGATCGCCGGCGTGCTGCCGCTGCTCGTTGCGTCGCCATTGTTCGTCGCGCCGGCGCTGACCGGCGGCAACGCCGAGGCCGCCGCATCGGTGGGTGCCGCGGTGCCCGGCATGATGACGCTGGCTGGCGCCGGTGTCGTCTCTTCCTTGGCCTTGTCGCAACCCGCGGCGACGATCGACGATGAGAGGATCGCGCTCGCCCACAGAAAGCGCGAGGTCGAAAAACGTCGAGGATGTGCGTTCATGATGAGGTGCTCCTGGCCGCCGTGACACGGCTGGGGCAAGCCGTATGCCCGCAGCGGCGATCGATTGTCGCCATGCGTAAGCGGCGTGCAGCGAAGGTCGGCGGGAGGCTTCGGCACAATTGCGACGATGATCGGCGCGTCATGAGCGATTCACTGCACCTCGTCGACGCGACGATGTTCTGGAGTGCGACAGGGGGCGGCGTCAGGCGCTACCTTCTCGCCAAGCAAGCCTGGCTGGCGCAGCGGCCCGACTGGCGGCACACGATCGCGGTGCCCGGCATCGATGCCTCGAGCGGCATGGCAGCGCTGCCGTCGATCGCGCTCCCCGGCAGCGGCGGCTATCGGCTGCCAGTGCGACGTGTTGCGATCGGCCGCGTGCTCGCAGCATTGCAGCCCGATCTGATCGAAGCGGGCGATCCGTATCGCGTCGCCTGGGGCGCGCTCGATGCGTCGCGATCGCTCGGCATTCCGGCCGTCGCCTATTGCCATTCCAACATCGAGCAACTGGCGCGTCTGGCCGCCGGGCGGCGCTGGGGCGACGCCGCAGCACGAGCAGCGCGGCGCTATGCGAAGCACGTCTATGCCGGCTTCGACCTGGTGCTGGCGCCGAGCCGAAGCATGCGCGAGCACCTGGCCGAGTGGGGTGTGGAACGGGTCGCGCTGCAGCCACTCGGCGTCGACACGACGGCATTTCATCCGGCCCGCGCGACGGTGGCGTGGCGCAACGAGCACAGCTTGCCGGCCGATGCGCGGGTGCTTGTCTATGCCGGTCGCTTCGCGCCGGAAAAGCATCTCGACATCCTCGCCGACGCGGTGCGACGACTCGGCGCGCCCTACGTCCTCGTCGCCATCGGCGCCGGAACGGCGCCGCCGCCGACCGACGCGCGCGTGCGCATCGTCCCTTTCGTGGCCGGCGTCGACGCGCTGGCGACGGCGCTGGCGAGCGCCGATGCTTTCGTTCACGCCGGCGATCAGGAGACCTTCGGTCTCTCGGCGCTCGAAGCGCTGGCCTGCGGCACGCCGATCGTCGTGCGCGCTGCCGAAGGTCTCGGCGAGCTCGTCGATGCTGGCACCGGCATCGCCGTGGGCAACGGCGACGGCGCCGCGTTCGCGCAAGGAATCGCGTCGCTCTTCGATCGCGACCGCCCGGCGATGCGTCGAGCGGCTCGGGCGCGTGCCGAGGCGAGCGACTGGAATCGCGTCATGCCTGAGCTGCTGAGCCACTATCGACGCTTGCTCGGCCGCGACGCGCCGTTGCCGCCGGTGGTGGCCGACTCGATGGCGATGGCGGCGCGCCGATGAACAGCGTCACCGCGCCGGCCGATCGCTTCGTCTGCGTCGTTCTCCACGACGTCGCGCCATCGACGCGCGCGGCCTGCAGCCGAGTCCTGAAGGCGATCTCCGAAGTGGCCGAGCTGCCGCTGACGCTGCTCGCCGTGCCGAACTATCACGGCGACGCACCCGACCGCGATTTCGACGCCTGGCTCGGTCAGCGGCTGAAGCGCGGCGACGAGCTGGCGCTGCACGGCTACACGCACCGTGACGATCTGCCGGCGAAAGGCTGGCTCGACCGCTTGCGCCGCAACCACTACACCCGTGGTGAGGGCGAGTTCTGGGCTCTTCCCGAGGCCGAGGCGAAAGAGCGCGTCGATGCCGGCAGGGCCTGGTTTGGCGCCAACGACTGGCCGTTGCACGGCTTCGTCGCGCCGGCCTGGTTGCTCGGAGCGCAAGCCTGGCCGGCGCTCAAGGGCTTCGAGTACACGATGACGCTGCGCCAGATCGTGCGCTTGCCGGGCCGCGACGCGGTGACGAGCCAGAGCGTCGTCTACAGCACCTCGAGCGGCTGGCGGCGCCGCACGTCGCTGTGGTGGAACGCGGTCGTCGCGCGCAAGGAGCGGAGCAACGCGCTCCTGCGCATCGAGCTGCATCCGCACGATGCCGACTTCAAGTCGGTGCGCCGTTCGTGGCAGGCCATCCTCGAGCGCGCGCTGCGCGACCGGCGCGTCTCGACCGTTGCTGAATTCGTGCGTCAGTCGAGCAGGCTGGGCGCCGCGCCGAGCACCTTCTGGCAAACGACTAGAGCAGATTGAAGCTGACGATCGCCGTCGTCGCACCGATCAGCGCGCCGACGATCACATCGCTCGGGTAGTGCAGGCCGAGGATGATGCGCGAGACGGCGATCAGCACCGTGAACGGCCAGACGAAGAGCGCGAACATCGGGTAGTAGGCGGTGAGGATGATGCTGCAGGCCACCGAATGCAGCGTATGCCCGCTCGGAAAGCTGAACTCGTCGAGCGAGCGAGCGCACTCGCGGATCCCGGCGCAGGTGCGGAACGGCCGCGGCCTGGCGATCCAGCGCTTGACGATCTTGTAGATGACGATGTCGACGAGGCCGACGCAGAACATGCGCACCGATGCCGATGTGCCGACCGACCCGCCGGCCCAGGGCAGGCAGACGACGATCACGTACCAGAGCCAGCCGTCGCCGATGCGGCTGACGGCGGCGAGCACCGACACGACCCAGGCAC
>JBDTIO010000664.1:0-4692 GCA_039936375.1 Caldimonas sp.
GCGCCTCAGTGATCGCGCTGCAGCAGGTGGATCGGCGCGCCGGCGTCGCCCAGCATGAAGAGCGTATAGACCGCGTTGCCCGGCACGTTCAGGTTCGACTCGGTGTAGAGCGGCGTCGGGCTCGACGGCGAGATCACGTCGAGGCGGGTCGCGAGGCTCGCGCCGACCACGGCATAGGGCGATCCGGTGCCCGGCGCCACGTTGCTCGCGACGACACCGAAGTTGGCGTCGAGTGTCAGCGGGGTCGCTGCACCCGTGATGCCGTTGAGCAGGCGGATCTTGAAGTTGCCGGCGACCGTGGGCAGGTGGTTGTCGTCGGCGATGAGGCTCGCCGTCGCGCCCGCTGCCGGCCCGTAGACGAGCAAGGTCAGGTCGCTGCCGGCCGCCAGGGGCAGCGCGGGCGCGGCGACCGAATTGCCGCCCACCGTGATGTTCAGGGCCGCGCCGGCCGGTGCGAGCGTGTAGGCACCGACCGCGGGAGAGACCACGCCCGAGCCGATCACCGTCGTGCCGGCCGAAGCCGTCACCGATGCGCCTGCGGTGACCGCCGCGACGAGACGGATCCGTACGTTGTTGTTCGCGAACGCCGCGTAGGTGCTTTGCTCGACCAGCACCGAGCCGTTCGCCAGCGTGCCGCCGACCGTCGGCGTCAGCAGCACGGTGGCGTTCTGGCCGCTGGTGAGCGTGAAGGACGTGAGGTCGAGCCGCATGTCGGCCTTGTTGCCGACGCCGGTGACGCGAATCTCGTAGGCAGTGCCGCTGGTAGCGGCGGTAGCAAGCGAGAGGAACCCGGTCGCCTGGGTCGAGCTCGAGCTCGCGAAGCTGAAGGTCGGCGTGGAAATCGTCGACAGGTCGGTGCCCGGGGTGGTGACGTAGACGTCGATCGCCCCGGCATCGGTGGCAGTGTTGAAGATGCGGAGGTTGGCCGTGCCCGAGGCAGGTGCCGTCGTGTCTTCCTGGATCAGGGTGGTGCGCAGGGTACCGCCGCTTTCGTAGGCGATGACGGCATAGTGCTGGCCGGAGACGAGGGTGGGCGCGGTCGTGGCGAGAACGGTGCCGGTGGTCGAGTCGTTGATCTGCAGGGTCTGGCCCGTGCCCACACCGGAATAGCCGCTGACGGTGTTCTGCGCCGTGCCGCTCACTGCCGTGCTCGAATTGGCAAGGAGATCCAGCGACGCATGGGTGAGCGTCGCGTTGACCAGGCGCACGTTGGCCGTACTGCCAGAACCGTGGCCGCCGCAACCCGCAAGAATCGCCGTTGCCAACACGACCGCCAAGCCGGCCCACACCCTGAGTTTCCGCACGTTCACATCCTTCATCTGGAAAAGCCTGCGGAGTCTACCCGCCGGCCCGGGCCGGCGCCGGGCTGCCGCCCTGAATACGAGGGGCTCTCCCCGGCAGCCGAGGCGGGGCGCCACGCAAAGAAATGTCAACGCGTCGGCCATAAACGAGGCTGGCGCGTAGAAGGAAGGCAGGGAATCGAACTCCGGGCCGATTCGTGAGTCTCATCTCGGAAGCTGACTTGCCATCTTTGAGGAGTGACTTGACATGAACACGATGAAACTGAGTATCTGCAGCGCCGCCGTGGCGGCCCTGCTCGGCGGCGTGGCGAGTGCCAACGCCGCCGAATTCGCCAGTGTGATCTCGGCCACGCCGGTCACCGGCGCGGTGCCCGTGCCGCGCCAGGCTTGTACCGACGGCGAGCGCTTCGTCCAGCAACAGCCTTCGGGCGCCGGCGCGCTGATCGGCGCGATCGTCGGTGGCGTCGCCGGCAACCAGTTCGGCCACGGCTTCGGCCGCGCCGCGGCGACCGGTCTCGGCGTCGTTGCCGGCTCGTCGATCGGCAACCAGGTCGAAGCGAACGCCAATCCGGCCACTGCGGTTCCGGTGCGCAGCTGCCGCACCGTGACGCAGTACGAGAACCGCATCGTCGGCTACGACGTCGTCTACGAATACAACGGCCAGCGCTACACCACGCGCACCGCCGGCGATCCGGGCCGGCAACTGGCGATCGACGTGCGGCCGAGCGGCGATGCGCCCCCGGCAACATATGCCGATGCGGCGCCAACCTACGCCTCGCCGGGCTATGACGCACCGCCCCCCGCCTACTACGGTCCGGCGCCGGTCTACTACGGGCCCGCGCCCTACTACGTCGGCCCGGCCATCGGCATCGGCTTCTACGGCGGCTACGGCTGGCGTCACGGCTACCGCCACTGGTAGCAGGCTCGGCGCGATTGAAAAAGGGCCCCGCTCGGGGCCCTTTTTTTGCGAGACGGAAAGCGATTCAGCGGGCGTTCATCAGCGCCACGGTCGCGTCGAGCATGCGGTTCGAGAAGCCCCACTCGTTGTCGTACCAGCTGCTCACCTTGACGAGACGGCCCGAGACTTTCGTCAGCGTCGCGTCGTAAGTGCTCGACGCCGGGTTGTGGTTGAAGTCGATGCTGACCAGCGGGCCGTCGCTGTAGCCGAGGATGCCGGCGAGCGGACCGGTGCTCGACGCTTCCTTCATGATGGCATTGATCTCTTCGACGCTGGTGTCACGCGCCGCCAGGAACGTGAGATCGACGATCGAGACGTTGATCGTCGGCACCCGCATCGCGTAGCCGTCGAGCTTGCCGTTCAGCTCGGGCATCACCAGGCCGATCGCCGCGGCGGCGCCGGTCTTGGTCGGAATCATGCTGTGCGTGGCGCTGCGGGCGCGGCGCAGATCTTCGTGATAGACGTCGGTCAGTACCTGGTCGTTGGTGTAGGCGTGGATCGTTGTCATCAAGCCGTTGACGATGCCGATTTTCTGGTGCAGCGGCTGCGCCAGCGGCGCCAGGCAATTGGTGGTGCAACTGGCGTTGCTGATGACGGTGTCGCTCGCCTTCAGCACCCCGTGGTTGACGCCGTAGACGATGGTCGCATCGACGTCCTTGCCGCCGGGCGCCGAAATGATGACTTTCTTCGCCCCGCCCTTCAGGTGCGCCGACGCCCGTTCCTTGGTCGTGAACAGGCCCGTGCATTCGAGCACGACGTCGACGTCGTAGTCTTGCCACGGCAGCTCGGCCGGATTGCGCTGTGCGAGCACCTTGATCCGGTCGCCTTCGACGACCATGAAGTCCTTGTCGACGGCCACCTTGCCGGGAAACGGCCCATGCGCCGTGTCGTAGCGCGTCAGGTGCGCGTTCGTCTCCGGATTGCCGAGGTCGTTGATGGCAACGATCTTCAGGTCGTGCTTCTTGCCGCTCTCGTAGTGGGCGCGCAGGATGTTGCGGCCGATGCGGCCGTAGCCGTTGATGGCAACGTTGATGGTCATGGGTTCTTCCTCGAATTCGAAAGCATTTGCAGCACGGTGGCCACGACATTCTCCGTCGTGAACCCGAAGTGACTGAACAGCGCCGGCGCCGGCGCCGACTCGCCATAGCGGTCGATGCCGACAACCGCGGCGCAGCCGTATTTCCACCAGCCGTCGGTGACGCCCATCTCGACGGCGACTCGCGGCACGCCGGGCGGCAGCACGCTGTCTTTCCAGGCGCGGCTTTGCCGGTCGAAAACCGAGGTCGAAGGCATCGAGACGACGCGCACCGCAATGCGCCCGTTCTCGGCCTTGGCCAGTTCCTGTTGGGCGTTGAGGGCGAGCTGGACTTCCGAGCCGGTGGCGATGATGACGGCGCGCGGCTTGCCCGATAGACCGACCTCGCTCGGCTCGGCCAGCACGTAGCCGCCTTTGGCAATCGCATCGAACGTCGCTTCGGGACGCGCCGCGTCGAATCCCGGCTTGGGCGCATACGGCAGGTTCTGCCGCGACAGTAGCAAGGCACTCGGCCCGTCGCTTCGCTCGATCGACGCCACCCAAGCGACGAGCGTCTCCAGCGTGTCGCCGGGCCGCCAGACGTGCAGGTTCGGAATCAGGCGCAGCGACGCCGCGTGCTCGATCGACTGATGCGTCGGCCCGTCTTCACCCAGGCCGATCGAGTCGTGTGTGAAGACGTGGACGACGCGCCGGTTCATCAGCGCCGCCATGCGGATCGCGTTGCGGCTGTAGTCGCTGAAGGTGAGGAAGGTGCCGCCGTACGGAATGAAGCCGCCGTGCAGGGCAACGCCGTTCATGATCGCCGCCATGCCGAACTCGCGCACGCCGTAGTTGATGTGGCGGCCGAGCCGGCCGGCGCTGTCGCGCGCCGGCGCGCCGTCGGCAGCGAAACGAAGCGGCGCGGTCTGGCTGGTGTGGGTGAGGTTCGATCCGGTCAGGTCGGCGCTGCCGCCGAGCAACTCGGGCAAGGTCTGGGTGAAGACCTCGAGCGCCAGCTGACTGGCCTTGCGGCTGGCCACGGTTTCGGCCTTGCCGTGCGTTGCAATCACGGCTTCGCGGACCGTCTTCTTCCAGTCTGCCGGCAGGCGGCCCGCCATCCGCCGTTCGTAGTCGGCGGCCCGTTGCGGATGCGCTGCCGCATAGGCCGCGAACGTCTTGCGCCATGCCGCTTCGGCGGCGGCTCCCGAAGGCTTGCCGTCCCACGCCGCGTAAGCCTCGTCGGGCACGACGAAGGGCTCGTGCGCCCAGCCGATCGCCGCTCGCGTCAGGGCGATCTCGTCGGCGCCGAGCGCCTCGCCGTGCGCTTTCGCGGTGCCACCCCGGTTCGGCGAGCCTTTGCCGATGATCGTCTTGCAGCAGATGATCGTCGGCCGACTTGTCGACTGCCGGGCCTTCGC
>JBDTIO010000665.1:0-2874 GCA_039936375.1 Caldimonas sp.
GACGGTTGCCTGCCTTCGGACATGGCCACCGGCAGCACCGCCGAGATCGACGAGGAGCGGCGCCTTCTCTATGTCGCGATGACGCGCGCCCGTCATCATCTCCATCTGCTGGTGCCCCAGCGCTTCTATGTCACGCAGCAGGCTGCGTACGGCGACCGCCACGTCTACGCGTCGATCAGCCGCTTCCTGCCCGAGTCCATCCGCGACCGATTCGCGCATTGCGGGCCGGTCGCTCCCGGGGTGGTCAGCGCGGCGCTGCCAGCGTTGCCTAGCACCGAGACCTGCGACCTCGGCGCCCGCCTGCGTTCAGCCTGGCGCTGAATCGACCGCCTCGACCGCCCGAGCGACAACCAAGGTCGCTCGGTGAACTCTTCGACGTCAAGCCTTGTCGATGGCGCTCTTGAGTTTTTCCTTGGCATCGCCGTAGCCGGCTTGCACCTTGCCGGCAGCCTTGTCGACGATGCCCTTGTCGCGAAGGTTGTCGTTGCCGACGACCTTGCCGGTGGTTTCCTTGACGCTGCCCTTGGCCTCTTCGACCCGACCCTTGACCTGATCCTTGTTCATGACATTCCTCTTGAATACGATGGTTGAAGAACTCGGTGATCGCTGGCGTTGGACGCGTACGAAACCGATGAGCTCACTGTCGTCGAAGTGGAATTTCCGGTCTGTCGGCGAGCGGCAAAGTGCCGCGTAGGACTCGCTGCCGATTCAGGCGAGGCCGGCGCCGGCGCCGCGCGCGGCACCCGCGAAGTGGCCGCCGCCGAGATCCATCAGGAAGGCGCCGAGCCAGGCCGAGCCGGAGCCCGTCGGGTAGACGCGTTCTTCGCCGGTCGACCAGCACCTGACGCGCAACAGGCCGCTCATCAGGCCGAGGAAATCGGCGTGCGCAGGCGCTTCGTCTTCATCGAGCTCGAAGTCGCGCAACTCGAAACCCTTGGCGCGCAGGACGCTGCTCAGCGCCTGGGAGGCGCCGTGGGCGGCGAAGGAAACGAAGCCACGCATCGTGAAGCAGGAGATTGCCGCATCGTAGAGGCAAAGCCTGTCGGACGGCGCCGCCAAGCCACGTCGGGCCGACGATCGCGTGAGTTTTTCTCGGCGCCGCGACATGCACTTTTCGTTACCGGGCTGAAGCGCTCGAAGGGCGACCTTGCCAATGGCGCTACAGTGCTTGCACCTGCCCACGGGCGCACGCTGCGAGTGCCATGGAGATGCTTCGTCCGGCTCGTCACTCGGGGATCGCGGGCTTCGCCGCGCTCCGATCTGCGCACCGGCAAGAAGCTGCCGATCAAGATGTTCTTCAACCCCGGCGCGACGACGTTGCTGAAGTCGGTCGACCTGCAGGCGCGGTACACGGTCTGATTGCGCGAAGTCGCGCTGCAGGCGGCGTTGCGCGAAACCTGCATGAAGGTCATCGGCAATACCAGTCGCACCAGCGACGCCGCCGCGAACGACATGCTCTCGTAGATTCGCTCTGGCGCTGCGCGTTCGTCACGCTGGTGCTGGGCGCGCTTCTTTCCGGCTGTGCCTCGGGGCCGCGCCGCGGCGGCGATGGGCCGGGGCTCAATCCGCCCACCAACCTGGCGGCGTTGCCCGACGCCGAGCCGCGCCTCGAGCCGATCCGCCCGGGCGGCGCGAACAAGCCGTATCAGGCGCTCGGCCGCGACTATGTGCCGATGACGCGCGACAGCGCCTTCACGGAGCATGGCCTCGCGTCGTGGTACGGCCGCCAGTTCCACGGCCGACGCACGGCAAGCGGCGAGACCTACGACATGTACGCGATGACGGCGGCCCATCCGACGCTGCCGATCCCGAGCTACGCGCGCATCCGCAATCCGGCGAACGGCCGCGAGGTCATCGTCCGCATCAACGATCGCGGTCCGTTTCACGCCGGCCGCATCGTCGATCTCAGCTATGCCGCCGCCTTGCGGCTCGATCTGTTGCGCGGCGTGGCGCCGGTCGAGCTCGAGCGCATCACCTTCGACGAAATCCGTGCCGGCACGTGGCGCCGCGACGGCGGCGACGCGACGCGCCTGGCGACGCGCGCGACGCAACCGGCGGCTGCCGAGCCTCTGCCTGCACCCGTCGCGCCGACGATGATGACGGCGGCGCCGGAGATCAGCCCGGTCGCGGCGCTGCCGGTGCAAACGCAGGAGGCCGCCGCACGTCTCGATGCCGCACCAGCGGCACCCGCGTTTGTCGAGCCCGCGCCGCCGGGGCGCGGCTTCTGGGTTCAGCTCGGCGCGTTTCGCGAAGCGAGCGGGGCCGATGGTTTCCAGCGTCGCGTCGGCGCCGACGTCGATTGGCTGACGCCGCGGCTTGCCACCTTCGGCGACGCATCGCTCTATCGCGTCCAGGCCGGGCCGTATGCGAGCCGCGATGAGGCTCAGGTCGCGGCAGCGCGAATCCGCGAGGCGCTCGGCCTCGTGCCGATGATTGTCGAGCGGCGCTGACACCAGGCAGGGACGCGCCCTCGCCGGCTACCACCTCGCAGTTCGAGGCGTCGGCAGGGATGATTCGGCGGCGCCGGCCTCGGGAGCTTCGGCAGGTGCCCAACCTTTGGAGACTCGCGTGTCCGGCCGCCGGTGCGCTCTGTTGCGCTCATGTCCCCCGAAAGCAGCCTGCGGCTGCCCTCTCCTCCGTTACTTCGCTCCACAGAACGCCCCACGGTCCTGATCCGGCACGTTGTCCCTGCCGATGTCCTTGGCCCACGCGAGCCCGCGTAACGCGAGACTCAGCGACCGCCGGCCACATCGATGATCGCGCCTGTCGTGTAGCTGGATTCGTCGCCGAGCAACCAGACGATCGCGGCGGCGACTTCCTCGGCCGAGCCGGCGCGCTGCATCGGTACCAGCGGCGCCATTTGCAGGGCTCGAT
>JBDTIO010000666.1:0-6188 GCA_039936375.1 Caldimonas sp.
GGTCGGCCGATCTGGACCCATCGACCCACACCGCATTGAAGGGCCTGGGCGATTTCGAGTCGCCGGGCGTCGATGCGCACGACCGCCAGGGATCGGAGGGCGGCGGCTGGAGCTATGCCGGGCGCAATTTGCACTTCGGCGTGCGCGAGCACGCGATGGGCGCCATCGTCAACGGCCTGGCGGCGCACGGCGGCATCATTCCGTTCGGCGCGACCTTCCTGATCTTCTCCGACTACATGCGCCCGCCGATGCGCCTGGCCGCACTGATGGGCTTGCACGTGGTCTTCGTCTTCACCCACGACAGCATCGCGCTCGGCGAGGACGGCCCGACGCATCAACCGGTCGAGCAACTAGCCGGCTTGCGCGCCATGCCGCACTTGAGCCTCATTCGTCCGGGCGACGCCAACGAGACTGCAGTCGCATGGCGTGTCGCGCTGGAGGCCACCGGCCATCCGGTCGTCCTGGTGTTGACTCGGCAGAACGTGCCGACTCTCGATCGCACGACATCCGCATCCGCCGATGGCCTGCGACACGGTGCCTATGTCCTGATCGATGCGCCGGACGGCAAGCCCGATCTCATCCTGATCGCGGGCGGCTCCGAGCTTGGACTTGTCGTCGCGGCCGGCCGACAACTCGCGGTCGAACACATCGCGACACGGATCGTTTCGATGCCGAGTTGGGACCTGTTCGATGCCCAGCCGCTGGACTACCGCAACACCGTGCTGCCGCCTTCGGTCAAGGCGCGGCTGGCCGTCGAAGCGGGCGCATCTCAGGGTTGGCATCGCTATGTCGGCGACGCCGGCGATGTGCTCGGCGTCGAACGCTTCGGCGCATCGGCACCCGGCGAGGTCGTGATGCGTGAATGCGGATTCACCGTCGACAACGTCTGCGCGCGGGCGCGCGCTTTGCTGCGACGTTGAAAGACGGTCGGCACCTCGATGTTTCCGGTTGGAGAATGACATGTTGACCCTGGTGACTGGCTGGGTCCTCGTTCTGCTGGGAGCAGCGCTCGCCGCGGGCGGCGTCTGGCTTGCCGTGCTCGGAGGCAGCTGGGCCTACATCGCGATGGGGCTCGGCTTGCTCGTCAGTGGCGTATTGCTGATCCGCCGCCTCCGCACCGGCCTCGGCGCCTATGCGGCCTTGCTGATCGCAACGCTGGCCTGGGCCCTGTGGGAAGTGGGTCTCGATCGCTGGTCACTGATACCGCGCGGCGCCTTCCTGGCAGTCGTCGGCCTGTGGCTGCTGACGCCCTGGATCAGCCGGCCGCTTGGGAAGCCGCCCACCGACGACGTGCCAGTCAAAACCAACTGGCGCGGGCCGCGCGGCTGGCTGGCGGGCGCGATGGTGTTGGTGATCATCGCGGCCGTGGCATCGATGCTGCGCGACCCGTTCGATGTCAGTGACGAGTTGGCCGCGGCCCCGAGCGCGCCGCTGGATGCGGCGTCGGCCGCGTCCGGCGCGACGGTCACGGCGGCCGACGACTGGCTTGCCTACGGCGGCACGGGGTATGGCCAGCGCTATTCGTCGCTGACCGATATCACACCGCAAACGGTCGGTCGCTTGAAGCTCGCCTGGACTTTCCACACGGGCGACATGAAAGGTCCGGACGATCCGATCGAAACCACCTTCGAGGACACGCCGTTGAAGGTCGGCGACACGCTCTACGTATGCACGGTGCACCAGCGCGTGATCGCGCTCGACGCCGCGACCGGCAAAGAGCGCTGGCATTTCGATCCGAAAATCAAGGTCGGGCACACCAGCCAGCACCTGAGTTGTCGCGGGCTCGGCTATCACGACGCGAGTGTCGTGGCAGCCGCAGTCGCAACATCTGCAAGTGCTGCAACTTCTACAAGTTCGGCAATCTCTGCAAATATGGCAGCGCCAGGCGTGGCGGCGTCCACCGGTGCCGCATCAGCCGCAGCCGCGCCTGCCTGCACGCGTGAGCTCTTCCTTCCGACGATCGACGGGCGCCTCTTCGCCCTCGACGCCGGCAACGGTCAACCTTGTGCGGCCTTTGGCGAGGCGGGCGTAGTGCAGCTGGCCACGCAGATGGGAGACCTGAAGCCCGGCTACTACATGCAGACTTCGCCGCCGGTCGTGACGCGCGACGTGCTGATCATCGGCAGCTCGATCAACGACAACGAATCGGTAGGAAATCCGTCGGGCGTGATCCGCGCTTTCGACGTGCGCACGGGTCGGCTGGTCTGGAACTGGGACCTCGCGCATCCCGATGCCACCACGCCGTTGCCGGCCGGTCAGAAGTACACGTCGAACACGCCACCGAGTTGGGCCGGCGGCAGCGTCGACGAGAGCCTCGGACTGGTCTATATGCCACTGGGCAACCAGTCGCCGGATCAGGTTGGCGAAGGCCGCGGCCCCGAGGTCGAGCATTTTTCGAGCTCCATCGTCGCACTCGATGTCGCCACCGGAAAACTGCGATGGGCGTTCCAGGGCGTGCACCACGACCTTTGGGACCGCGACTTTCCGGCGCAGCCATCGCTGATCGATCTGATCGTCTCGGGCGCCACGGTGCCGGCACTCATCGCACCCACCAAGCAAGGCGAGGTCTTTGTGCTCGACCGCCGCACCGGTAAGCCGATTTTTCCGGTGCGCGAGTCGCCCGAACCTGCCAGCAACGCGTCCGGTGAATTCGCCGCGCCAACGCAACCGAGTTCGGCACTCAGCTTCATGCCGCCACCACTCACTGGCAAGGACATGTGGGGTGCGACCCCGTGGGACCAACTGGTTTGCCGCATCGAGTTCCGCTCGATGCGATACGAAGGTCCGTACACACCGCCTTCGACCGATCGCACGTTGGTCTACCCGGGCAATGCCGGCGTGTTCAACTGGGGTGGCATCGCAGTGGACCCCGTCAGGCAAGTCCTCGTCGGCACCCCTGCGCTCCTGGCCTTCACCTATCGGTTGGTGCCGCGTCACGATCAGACGAGCAATCTGGTGAGCGCTGGATCAAAAGAACACTGGAACGAGAACTACGGCGCCCGCTATGCCGTTGCGATCGGGCCGTTCCTGTCGCCGCTCGGCGTGCCATGTCAGGCGCCCCCGTGGGGTGCGGTGGCTGGCGTCGATCTGCACAGCGGCAAGGTTGCGTGGATGCATCGCAATGGCACCGTGCGAGACCAGATGCCGGCATGGCTGCCGATTCCGTTTCCCATGGGCGTGGCCAGCCTCGGCGGCCCGCTGATCACGGCCGGAGGTGTGATGTTCTACAGCGGCACGCTGGACAACTATCTGCGTGCCTACGACGTCACGACCGGCCGCAAGCTCTGGCAGGCGCGCCTGCCCGCGGGAGGCCAAGCGACGCCGATGACCTACCGCGTCAACGGCACGCAAATGGTCGTCGTGGCCGCCGGCGGTCACGGCTCGTTCGGCACCACGATCGGCGACGCGGTCGTGGCCTATTCGCTGCCGAATCAGGTAGCAGCGGGCAGCGGGCGACCCGAGGCCCTGCGCCTGTCGAGCACGCGGCCATAGCGTGCGCCGAAGGCAGCGATGCTGGCGCGAATTCGTTGGGCAATCACTCGGGCTCATTGGATTGCGGTGCTCGCTGTGATCTGGCCCGCGATCGATTGGCCGGCGACGAGGTACAGAGGTCGGAATACGCGTGTGAATTGTTCTACGAATTGCACATGTCGCCGTGGCTCACGCTGCGCCCGAGTTTGCAGTACCTCCATGACCCGGGCGGCCGGACGCGACGAGCACGAGGCGATTGTCGTCGGCCTGAAATCGGCCATCGCCTTCTAAAAGCCTTCGTATCGAGATCAATTCCACGCGGAGCATCCATGACCGAGCCACCACAAGTCGCCCTGCCGCATGATCCCCTCGCGGCGAGACTGGCCAGCGCAGACGATCGTCTGCGCCTGAGCGACTGGCTGCCGCCTCAATGGGGAATCGTCCCGCGGATCCGCATCGGCCAGCGCTGGATCAGCACCCTATGGGCATTGCCGATCGGCGCCGCCGCCTTGATCGTCCTGATCGCGGTCGCGCAAAGCCCGCGCGACCTCCCCGGCGTGAAGGCCTTCATCGAGCACTACCCGGACATTGCCCAGGCCGTGCCGTCGGTCGTCTTCTACCCGTTCTCCGAAGGCTCCGCCCACGGCGGCGGCTACTACGACGTGCACCGCATTGAGAACATGCGCCACGAGATGACGATCCTGGCCAATGAAATGAACGCCGCACCGGTGAGCGTGCTGCACGGCGCGCTGCTGCGCCTGCGCTGCGAGAACGAGCTTGGTTTCAAGAGGGTCAAGTGGATCGCCGCGATCGAGTTCGTGCAAGACTTCGCCGACCTCGGTGCCGGCCAGGGTGGCTACAACGAGGATCACGAGTTCTATGGCTACCGCATGCCGATCTGATTGCCACCATGACTAACAAGAGAAATCGCCCCGACCTCGAAGACGGCTTTCCGGCAGGCATCGACCACACCGATGCGCGGCTCGACGAAGCGCTGCGCGAGACATTTCCGGCCAGTGACCCGATCGCGGTCAGCGCGTCGAAGGAAGACACCATGACAAGCAGCGAGAGCACGCCTGGGGAGTTGACGATCTACGCCGGCGAAGCCGTGCTCGTCGAACGATTGCTGCCGGCGGCGCGCGCGCGGCTGGTGACGATCGCGGACCATGCGGGGCTGCTTGAAGTGGCCAGGCTGTTTCGAGCCGGCATCGATCTCGTTGTCGTCTGCGGGCTCGCCGGCACGGTCGTGGGTGTCATCACGAAGACAGACGTCGTCGCCCGGATCAGCGAATGCCAGGGCGCTGTAGGCACGATCGCGGCGACCCGGGTGATGAGCGCCGACGTCTTGCTTTGCGCTCCTGGCGATCTATTGCACGACGTGTGGTCGAAGATGAAGGCCCGCGGTTTGAAGAACGTACCGATCATCGGCGCCGACGACCGGCCGGTGGGGGTGCTCAATGCTCGCGATGCCCTCGGCGTTTTGATGCAGGAAGTCAAGGACGAGGAGTCGCTGCTGCGCGACTACGTGATGGGTGTGGGCTACCGCTGAAGCTTCCAGACAGTGTGCGGCCCCTGCAGCACGCCGGCGGTGATGAGCCGCGGTATGCGCGCTTGCATTTGCGCCCATTGAATGACTTTCTGTGCGCGTCTCTTGCCTGCTTGACTGCCAAGTCCCCGAAATGCAAAGTCAAAGCAACAGACTTCGTGAAGCCCATTATTGGAGGCTCAGTCAAACTGTCACGGACTTGCGGAATCGTTCTTCAACCCCAGAAGCACAATCTTTCCGGTTACCACCTTCGTCGGCCAGAGGATTGCGGTAAAGCCGGCGGCGACTGCGACTTTCTGTGCACCGTTGACTCGTAGGTGATCACCCCTCCGCCAATTGCGCCGTCCATTTTGATTCCCCACAGACGCTGACCGTTGAGGGAATCGACAGCGTAGAAGTTGCCGCCCATGTCGCCGAAGAACGCGACGCCTCCCGCCGTCGGAGTCATGCCGCCCAATATTGGGTAATTGGATTTCAGCCGCCATTTCCCGACGCCTGTGTCGGCGTCAGCGGCATAGACCCACCCTGCCCAATGGCCAAAGGAATCTGGTGTGCCGTAGGTGTGATAAGGATTGATCGTCGCGTTGCCGGACCAGGGCGCCGCCGGCTTCACTTCTTGGATCGCCTGTTTATGCGAAAGTCGAGGCTGATTGCAGTGATCGAGCCGGTGTAACTGAAGAGTGGCCGCGTGGGGCGTCAGCCGAGCTCGACCACGACCAAGAACGAGAGCAAGGCGCGCGACGGGGTGAGGTCGCATCGGCGACTCGTCGACCTCGATGAGCTGCGGCGTATCGGTCCGGGCCATCCTCACCGACGAGGCATTGTTGATCGCGCCGCACACGCTGGCGCTCGTCGGTTCCTAGTGTTCTTCAATCCCAGAGTGCAATATGAATGCCTTGCTTGAACCTTCCGAAGACAATGGCGAGCTGTCCCGCTGGTGGCTGCGCGCCGTCGGCGCGGTCATGGTGATCGGCTTCGGCTTGCTGCTGACCATCACGTTTCTTGCCTATCGCAATGCACCACCGATCCCGGGCAAGGTGGTCGACGCGCAGGGTGCCACGTTGTTCACCGGCGCCGAAATCAGCGATGGTCAGACCGTATTCCTGAAATACGGCTTGATGGACAACGGCTCGATCTGGGGCCACGGTGCCTACCTGGGTCCGGACTATTC
>JBDTIO010000667.1:0-3005 GCA_039936375.1 Caldimonas sp.
GTGCGATCGGCCGCGCCGAGTCGGCCGACCACTCGCTCCATGAGCCGGGGTAGAGGATGGATCCGCAAAGACCGGCATGCTCCATCGCCAGCAGGTTGTGGCAGGCGGTGATGCCCGAGCCGCAGGAGTGGATCACTTCGCTCGCGCTGCGCGGGCCGAGCACCGCGCCGAATTCTTCGCGCAATTGCGCCGCCGGCTTGAACTTGCCGCCGGGCGCAACGTTGGCCGCGTGAAAGCGGTTGAGCGCACCCGGGATGTGGCCGGCGACCGGATCGATCGGCTCCTTGTCACCCCGAAAGCGCTCGGGCGAGCGCGCGTCGAGCAGTATCGAGCGACCGAGCCGCGCGGCGAGCGCACCGGCGTCGATATTGCCGGCCCGCGACGGCAGATCAGGGTAGGGCGCCGCTGACACCGGAATGCCCGGCCCCGTCGACGCTTCGCCGCCGGCCTCGAGCCAGGCAGCGAAGCCGCCGTCGAGCACCGCCGCCGGCGTGTGGCCGAGCCAGCGCAGCATCCACCACAGGCGCGCCGCATACATGCCGCCTTGACGGTCCAGCGTGACGACCTGCCTGCCCGGGGCGACGCCCCAGCCGGCTACGGTCTTCGCGAACGCAGCCCGCGCCGGCAGGGGATGGCGACCGTTGGCACCGTTCTTCGCCGCGCACAGGTCGCGGTCGAGATGCACGTAGAGCGATTCAGGAATGTGCGCCGCGGCATAGCTGCGTTCGCCGGCCGCCGGGTCGGCGAGGTCGAAGCTCGCATCGAGGACGATCGGCGTCGACGCGCCACCGGCCATCGCCGCGCGCAGCGTGTCGGCGTCTATCAGGGTCTGGGAGGAAGTGGTGCTCATACGGTGTTTGGCGCGTCGCCGATGTCGGCGTCGCTGGCTCGATTGCGCAACAGTGTGGCCGAAAGACCGGCGGCGGTGATGAGGAGCATGCCAGCCACGGCGAACACCGTCACCCGGTCGTCGAAAAGCAGCACGCCAAAGGCGAACGACCAGGCGATGCCGAGGTACTGCAAGCTGGCGTTGACGAGCGTGCGGCCGGTGCTGTAGGCCCGCGTCATCATCAGCTGGGCGACGGTGGCGAGGACGCCGACCGAAACAAGCAAGCCAGCGCCACGCCAGGTGTGGCCGTGCATGCCGGTCCAGCCCAGCGTCGTCGCGCCGGCAAGGACGCCGCCGATCGAGAACCAGAAGACGATGCGGTACTCCGGCTCGCCGATGCGCCCCAGTGCCGTGACCTGCAGATAGGCGGTCGCCGAAATCACGCCGGAAAGCAGGCCGGCAACGCCGTACCAGAGCTGCTGCTCGGCGATGGTCGGCCGCAGGATCAGAAAGACGCCGGCGAAGCCGACCAGCACGGTGGCGATCAGGCGACCGTCGACGCGCGAGGTGCCGAGGGCGATGGCGCCGCCGAAAAGGAAGAGCGCCATCCACACCGACGACATGTAGTTGAGTGTCATCGCCGTGGCCAGCGGCAGGTTGCCGATGGAGTAGAACCAGAGACACAGGGCGATGACGCCGCACAGGCAACGCCAGAAATGCATCGCCGGCACCCGCGTGGCGACAGTGCCGCCCTGCCAGCGCGCCAGCACGAACATCATCGCTGCGCCGGTCAGGCCGCGATAGAAGACGAGCTCGCCGAAGGTGTATTCGCTCGAGGCGAGCTTGACGCAGACGCCCATCGTCGAAAACAGGAGCGAGGCCCAGACGATGAGCCAGGAGGCCGACATTGCCGCTCAGGGCTTGTTCAAACTATGGAAGGCTCGCGCAGGTGTACCGCAGGCCCTAGCGCATGGCCCGCCCATACCACTCGTGGAATTGCTGCATGCCGTCTTCCATCGGGCTCTGGTACGGGCCACGATCGTCTTCGCCGCGTTCGAGCAGGGCGTGCCGGCCGGCGTCCATGCGCAGGGCAATCTCGTCGTCTTCGGCACAGGTTTCCCAATAGGCCGCCTGCTCCGCTTCGACGAACTCGCGCTCGAAGGCATGAATCTCTTCGGGGTAGAAGAATTCGACGACGTTGAGTGTCTTCTGCGGCCCTTTCGGATAAATCGTAGAGATCACGAGCACGTGCGGGTACCACTCGACCATCACCGCCGGGTAGTAGGTGAGCCAGATCGCACCGTGGCGCGGCACGATGTCCTTGTAGCGGCCCTTGCGGTAGGCGAGCACGGCGTCATGCCATTTCCGATACGCCGCCGAGCCGGGCTTGGCGAGCTCGTTCTTCGGGCCGACCGTCTGCACCGAGTAGTCGGCGCCGAACTCCCAGCGCAGGTCTTCACAGGTGACGAACTGGCCGAGCCCGGGGTGAAAGGGAGCAACGTGATAGTCCTCGAGATAGACCTCGATGAAGGTCTTCCAGTTGTAGTCGCACTCGTGCAGCCTGGCGCTGTCGAAGACGTAGCCCGTGAAGTCGAGATCGGTGTGCGGGCCGAGGCCGCGCAGGTCGGCGGCGGCGCTGCGTTGCTGGCCCGCCTGCGGTGCTTCGAAGACCATGCCGTTCCAGGTTTGCACCGGATAGTTGGCCAGCGACCGGCAAGGATCGTCGGCGAAGTGCGGCGCGCCGACGAGCTCGCCCTTCAGATCGTAGGTCCAGCGGTGCAGGGGGCAGACGATGTGGTCGCCCGTCTTGCCGCGGCCGCGCAGCATCAGGGCCTGGCGGTGCCGGCAGACGTTGGAGACGAGCTGCACACCTTGCGGGGTGCGCACCAGGGCTCGCCCGTCGCCCTCGTGCGGCAGGCAATGGAAATCGCCGATCTCGGGAACGGCCAGCTCGTGGCCGGCGTAGCGCGGGCCGCGCGCGAACAGTGTCGCCGTCTCGCGCTCGTGCAGCGCGGCGTCGAAGTAACTGCGGACCGGAAGCTGCGAATGGCTGCGGGCGAGTGCTTGCGCAGGAACACGCGGATCGGACATGGCAAAAGATTCCTCCTGAAAGCGATATCGAAGCCGACCTGATCGGCGAAAAGGGCGGCTCGAGAGCCGTCTTTCGAAGGGTCGC
>JBDTIO010000668.1:0-6984 GCA_039936375.1 Caldimonas sp.
GCGCGGCGTCGACGACGATGCGCAGGCCCTTCAGCGACAGGTCGTTGCTGAAGGTGCTCTTGCAGAACTCGATGTAGCGACCGCTCGCGTCGTCGAGCCGACGCGCCTTGCCGAGATCGACCGAGCCGACCCAGCGCAGCTCGGCAGCCAGCGCCGCCTCGACCTCGTGCTCCCACGCATCGGGCAGCTTTTCGCCGCGGGCGGAGAAGAACTTGATGCCGTTGTCCTCGAACGGGTTGTGCGAGGCGCTGATGACGACGCCGAGGCTGAGCCGCAGGGCCCGCGTCAGGTAGGCGACACCGGGTGTCGGCAGCGGCCCGGTGAGCAGTACGTCGACGCCGGCCGAAGCGAAGCCGGCCTCGAGCGCCGATTCGATCATGTAGCCCGAGATACGCGTGTCCTTGCCGATCAGGACGGTGGGATGCCGATCGTTGACCTTGAGCACCTGGCCGACGGCATGGCCCAGGCGCAGCATGAAATCGGGCGTGATCGGTGCGATGCCGACCGTGCCGCGAATGCCGTCGGTGCCGAAGTAGGTTCTGCTCATGCGTTGGTGATGAATGGCGAAGAGGATCGCCGCGTGTGACCCGTGGCCGCCAATTATCGACGCTCGCCCCAGGTCGACGTCCAGAGCGAAAGCGCGGCCACGGTCATGGCGACGTTGTGCACCCGGACGATGCTCGCGCCTCGCTGCACCGCAAGCAGTCCCGCAACGGCGCTCGCCGCGTCGAGCGTGGCGCGCTGCGCCGCCGACCGCTCGACCGGCGGCGTGGCTGCGACGCCGGCAAGCCGCGCCAGCGTCGCCTTTCGCGACCAGCCGGCCAGCACCGGAACGCCGAGCGCGAGCAGTTCGCTCTCGCGCCTCAACAACTCCAGATTCTGCGGCGCCTTCTTGCCGAAACCAATGCCCGGGTCGACGACGATGCGCTGGCCGGCGATGCCGGCCGATCTCAGGACCTCGATCCGCCCGCGCAGGAAATCGACGACTTCAACCACGACATCGTCGTAGTGCGTGTCGAACTGCATCGTCGCCGGTGTGCCGCGCATGTGCATCAGGCAAACGCCGCACGAAGGATGCGCGGCGACGACCTCGAGAGCGCCGGGCACGCGCAGCGCCGCGACGTCGTTGACGATGTCGGCGCCGAGATCAAGCGCGGCGCGCATCACCTCGGGCTTGCTCGTGTCGACCGAGATCGGGCAACCGAGCCGGAGCGCTTCACGCAGCACTGGCAACACGCGATTGAGCTCCTCCGCCACGCTCACCGACTCGGCGCCGGGACGACTCGATTCGCCGCCGAGATCGAGGATGTCGGCGCCTTCGGCGAGCAGCTGCTCGCAAGTGGCCAGCGCCCGCGCCGGCGTCGATGCTCGGTCGCCGTCGGTGAACGAATCGGGCGTCACGTTGACGATGCCCATCACGCGCGGCTTCGCGAGGTCGATCTCGAAACGGGTCGTCTTCCAGATCATGATGACCAATGAAAACGGGGCCGAGGCCCCGTCGCTTCAACGCAGCGTCGAGCCGCTCAGGCCGCCGCCGGCGCGTTACCCGGCGTCACTGGAGGAACGCCGCTGCTCGGCTTGACGGGAGTCGTCGGCCAGTCCTTCGGCGGACGCGGCGGGTTGCCGCCCATGATGTCCTCTATCTGGTCGGCGTCGATCGTCTCATACTCGAGCAAGGCCTTGGCCATCTCGTGCATCTTGTCCTTGTTGTCCTCGATGAGCTTGCGCGCGATGGCGTACTGCTCGTCAATGATGCGGCGGATCTCGGAATCAACCTTCTGCATCGTCTGCTCGGACACGTTGACCTGCTTGGTCACCGAGCGGCCGAGGAAGACCTCGCCCTCGTTCTCGGCGTAGACCATCGGGCCGAGCTCGTCGGTCATGCCGTAGCGCGTGACCATGTCGCGGGCGATCTGGGTTGCGCGCTCGAAGTCGTTGCTGGCGCCGGTGGTCATCTGGTGCATGAACACCTCCTCGGCGATGCGGCCGCCGAAAAGCACCGAGATCGTCGACAGCATCCGGTCCTTGTCGAGGCTGTAACGGTCGCCTTCTGGCAACTGCATCGTTACCCCGAGTGCGCGACCGCGCGGAATCACCGTCACCTTGTGCACCGGGTCGGTCTTCGGCAGCAGACGCGCGACCAGCGCATGGCCGGACTCGTGATACGCCGTGTTGCGGCGCTCTTCCTCCGGCATGATCATGGACTTCCGCTCGGGGCCCATCATGATCTTGTCCTTGGCCCGCTCGAAGTCGACCATCTCGACCACGCGACCGTTGCGCCGCGCCGCGAACAAGGCCGCTTCGTTGACCAGGTTGGCCAGATCGGCGCCCGAGAAGCCCGGCGTGCCGCGGGCCAGGATGTCGGCGCGAATGTCCTGACCGACGGGCACCTTCCTCATGTGCACGTTGAGAACCTGCTCGCGGCCGCGCACGTCGGGCAGCGAGACGTAGACCTGGCGATCGAAACGGCCCGGCCGCAGCAGCGCGGGATCGAGGATGTCGGGCCGGTTGGTCGCGGCCATGACGATCACGCCGACGTTGGTCTCGAAGCCGTCCATCTCGACCAGCATTTGGTTGAGCGTCTGCTCGCGCTCGTCGTTGCCGCCGCCGAGGCCGGCGCCACGGTGGCGGCCGACAGCGTCGATCTCGTCGATGAAGATGATGCAGGGCGCGCTTTTCTTGGCCTGCTCGAACATGTCGCGCACCCGGGCCGCACCGACGCCCACGAACATCTCGACAAAGTCGGAGCCGCTGATGCTGAAGAACGGTACCTTCGCTTCGCCGGCGATCGCCTTCGCGAGCAGGGTCTTGCCGGTGCCCGGAGGGCCGACCAGCAGCACGCCGCGCGGAATGCGGCCGCCGAGCTTCTGGAATTTCTGCGGATCCTTCAGGAAGTCGACCAGCTCCTTGACTTCTTCCTTGGCCTCTTCACAACCCGCCACGTCGGCGAAGGTCGTCGTGTTGTTGGCCTCGTCGAGCATGCGCGCCTTCGACTTGCCGAAGCTGAACGCACCGCCCTTGCCACCGCCCTGCATCTGCCGCATGAAGTAGATCCAGACGCCGATGAGCAGCAGGATCGGGCCCCAGGAGGCGAGGATCGAGAGCAGGAACGACGGTTCTTCGCGCGGCTTGACGTCGAACTTGACGCCGTTGTTGATGAGGTCGCCGATCAGGCCGCGATCGAGCGTCGTCGCCGTCGTGCGCAGATCCTTGTCGTCGTTGGTCTTGGCACGCACCTCGGTGGTGCCGCCGCCGAGATCCTGGAGCTGGACGCTCTTGATCCGCTTGCCGCGAACTTCGTCGAGGAAATCGGAATAGCCGATCGCACCGCTTTGCACGCCGGTGCGCTCGAATTGCTTGAATACGGTGAAAAGCACCAGCGCGATCACCAGCCAGACCGCGACCTTGGAAAACCATTGATTGTTCACCGCGACTCCATTTCCAGATCGGCGCCACCCCGGGGCATAGCCCGGCACTGCCACCGACGGCATCTGCGGCCGATTTTAGTCCACGCAACCCCACGGCGCAGGCCGTTTCACACCGGCCCAAAACAGGCTATGCGTGAATATCGTCGCTCGAGGTACCGGCCTTGAGACCGATACCGACGATGAAGGTTTCGGCGGACTTGGCGCGAGAAGCCTTGGGTTTGATCGCCTTGACGATCCGAAACTCGGTTTTGAAGCGCTCGACCAGCTGGCTGTAGCCGCTACCGTGAAAGACCTTGCATACGAGTGCGCCCGCCGGCGAAAGATGGGCACGCGCAAATTCGAGGGCCAGTTCGACCAGTTCGGTCATGCGCGCCGCATCGGAGGCGGCGATACCGGACAGATTGGGCGCCATGTCCGATAGCACGACATCGACCCGCCGACCGGCAAGCCTCGCTTCGAGCGCCTCGAGGATGGCGGTTTCACGAAAGTCGCCCTGAATGAATTCGACCCCGTCGACAGGCTCGAATTCGAGCATGTCGAGAGCGATGATCGTGCCGTGCATGGGCCCCGGAAGATCCGCGTCCACGGCCGTACCGCGGCCGAACTTGCGGCGCACGTACTGGCTCCAGGCGCCCGGCACCGCACCCAGGTCGATGACCAGCTGGCCCGGGCGGAGCAGATGAAGCTGCTCGTCGATCTCCTTCAGCTTGTAGGCGGCCCGGGCCCGGTAGCCCTCGCGCTGGGCGAGCTTGACGTAGGTGTCGTTGAGATGGTCATGCAGCCACGCCTTGTTCAGCTTCTTGCCCTTGCCTCGCGTCGCCATCCGCACCTGCCGGTTGTCTCGCACCGATAATAGGCGCGTGCCCGCCCTCGCCCTCACCCCATCGCAGCGCAAGCAGAAACGCGCCGAAGCCCATCATCTCGATCCCGTAGTCAGCATCGGCAACGACGGTGCCACAGCCGCGGTGCGCCGCGAGCTCGATGTCGCACTGGCGGCACACGGGCTCGTCAAGGTGCGCGTGTTTTCAGACGATCGGGCCGTCCGCAACGCCCTGCTCGACGAGTTGAGCGGAGCGCTCGCCGCCGCGCCGGTGCAGCACATCGGCAAATTGCTGGTGCTCTGGCGCGAGCCGGTCGTCAAGGAGAAAGTCGAACGCGAGGGCCGCATGCCGGGGCCCAAGGTCGTCAAGGTGCTCAAATTCTCGAAAAGCGGCAATCACCGGCCGCAGGTGAAGAAGGTCAAGGTGCTCGGCAACATGCGCCTGGCTGCGGGCGGGCAGCTCAAGCGTGCCAAGAAGCGCGTCACCAGCATCAAGAAGTCGCAGAGCGACTGATCTTCAGGCGGCGGGCTTCGCGAGAAGCCAGGCGAGCACAGCGGCGAGAGCCAACCGCAGGAGGAAGAGCGACGTGGCGATGCCATGCAGCGCGCCGAACGAAAGCGAGCCTGTGCCGATTCGCGCCGCCTCCATCATCGGTTGCAAGGCGTAGTAGCCGACAACGATGCAAAGCAGCGCAGCCAGCGCCAGCGCGAACTCGGGGCCGAAGCGCGAGCCTGCGCCACGCTCGGCGCGACCCCGCGCCAGCTGCAGTCCGATCATGACGAGCAAAGCACCGATGCAGATGCCGATCGTGGCGTCGAGCGAGAAGAGCTGGGCCGCGAGGCGCTGCGCATCGACCCGGGGCAAGCTCGCGAAGAGCAGAGGCGCCGCGACCAGGCCAACGCCCGCCATGAGGCCGACCCAGACGCCGGCCAGGCAGCCGCCGAGCCGGCCCAGGGTTGCCGCCTTCACGCGTAGCGAACGGCCATGATCTCGTAGCTCTTGGTGCCGCCGGGCGCTTGTACCTCGGCGATGTCGCCGGTTTCCTTGCCGATCAAGGCGCGAGCAATCGGCGAGCTGATCGAGATCAGGCCGTCCTTCAAGTCGGCTTCGTCGTCGCCGACGATCTGGTAGGTCGCCTTGGTGCCGGACTCTTCTTCCTCGAGGTCGACCGTCGAGCCGAAGACGACCCGTCCCTCGGCGTCGAGCGTCGACGGATCGATGACCTGCGCCGCCGCGAGCTTGCTTTCTATCTCGATGATGCGGCCTTCGATGAAGCCCTGCTTGTCCTTGGCCGCTTCGTACTCGGTGTTCTCCGAGAGATCGCCCTGCGCTCGCGCTTCGGAGATCGCCTGGATCACCGCATGACGTTCGACCGACTTCAGTCGCTGCAATTCGTCTCGCAGTTTTTCGGCTCCCCGGCGGGTAAGCGGAATCGTTGCCATTGGCTACCCTTCGAACAAAAAGAAGCCGCCGCGGGAGTTTCCGGCGGCGGCGCAGGTTGCGGCCAGTTTAGTGCAGAACTACATCAGTTCAGCGTGCAGTTCCTGCAAAGACACCACTTCGAGATCGTCGCGGTGTTTCATGCCTTCGACCGCGGCTTCGCAGCCCGCCATGCTCGTGTAGTAGGTGATGCGATGGGCGAGCGCGGCCTGGCGGATGTGCCGTGAATCGGCAATCGCCGTGCGCGTCTCGTCGACGGTCGTGAAGACGAGCTGGATCTCGCCGCCCTTGACCATGTCGACGATATGCGGCCGGCCGTCTTTCACCTTGTTGACCGCGCGCACCGGAATGCCGGCCTCGGCGATCGCCGCCGCCGTGCCCTTGGTCGCGACGAGCGAAAAGCCGAGCGCGTGCAGGTCGCGGGCGACCACGACCGCGCGCGGCTTGTCGCCGTTCTTCACGGTGATGCACACAGTGCCTCGCGTCGGCAGGTGCGAGCCGGCGCCGAGCTGGCTCTTCAGCATCGCCTCGCCGAAGGTGCGGCCGGTGCCCATCACTTCGCCCGTCGAGCGCATCTCGGGGCCGAGGATCGGGTCGACGCCGGGGAACTTGTTGAACGGGAAGACCGCTTCCTTGACCGAGAAGTAGCCAGGAATCACCTCCCCGCGGACGTTCTTCTGCGCGGCGAGCTTTTGCCCAACCATGCAGCGTGCGGCGATCTTGGCCAATGGCTGCGCCGTCGCCTTCGACACGAACGGCACAGTGCGCGATGCACGCGGGTTCACTTCCAGCACGTAGACCACGGCGGCGTCGCCATCGACCGAGGTGTCGCCCTGGATCGCGAACTGCACGTTCATCAGGCCGACGACGCCGAGCGCCTGCGCCATCAGCTTGGTCTGTCGGCGCATCTCGTCCTGCAGCTTCTTCGGCAGCGAATACGGCGGCAGCGAGCAGGCCGAGTCGCCGGAATGGATGCCCGCCTGCTCGACGTGCTCCATGATGCCGCCGATCATCACCTCGCTGCCGTCGGCGATGCAGTCGACGTCGACCTCGATCGCCTCGTCGAGAAAGCGGTCGAGCAGCACCGGCGATTTCTCGCTGACGCGAACCGCCTCGCGCATGTAGCGCTCGAGGTCCTTGTCGCCGTGCACGATCTCCATCGCCCGTCCGCCGAGCACATAGCTCGGACGAACGACGAGCGGGTAGCCGATCTCCTGCGCCAGGATCAGCGCCTGCTCCTCGGTGCGCGCGGTGCGGTTCGGCGGCTGCTTCAGGCCGAGCTTGTGCAGCAGCTT
>JBDTIO010000669.1:0-2760 GCA_039936375.1 Caldimonas sp.
CCTTACGGACGCTGGTTCAAGCTCTCCGGCTACACGATCGGCGTTCGCCAAGCCGTTCCGATTGCGGCGATGGCGCAGGTTGGCGTCACCTCGATCAAGAACAACGACGACGGCACGGGAACCGGGACGGACGTCACCGCGCGCAATCGCAAGGCGGTGCTCAACGGTGCGAGTCTGTTCCTTGCCGGCAAGGCGACCGATAACCTTGGGGGCTTTATTCAGTACACGTTCTCCGAGGACTACAGCACGGACGGAACGAAGGTCGGCCACAGCGGCATCGACAACACCGACCTTCGCTGGGTCGGCCGCCTGGGCAATGAAAGCGAGGACGTCGTCAAGCTGCTCTATGGGCTGACGCTGCACAACAACCCGACGGCGCAAGACGTCTGGAACAGCACGCCGGCATTCGGATTTCCGTTCACGGCATCGCCGACCGCGGTGGGCCCGACGGCAGGAACGCAGATCGAGGGAGCGCTCGGCCAGCAAGTCGCCGGCCTCGGCGCTTACGGCTTCTATGACCGGACCTGGTACGGAGAGATCACCGCCTATCGCACCGCCGACGGCGTCTTCTCGGCGCTACGCCACGGGCAGGACATCGGCACCTCGGGCGGAGTGACGCGACTACAGGGCTACAACCCGTCCGGGCGCGTGGCCTACAACAAGGAGTGGGGTGCGCAGTCGCTGATGCTCGGCGCCTTCGCCATGCGCGTGAATCGTTACCTCGACAATCTGGATCCGAACAGCGGTACCGACCGCTTCACCGACGCGGGCATCGATGCGCAGTACCAGTACATCTCGAACCCGCATACCTTCACGGCGCAGGCGCGCTACGTGAAGGAGCGCCAGGACTGGCGCACAAGCTTCGCCCAAGGAGCCACTTCGAACCCGAACGACACGCTAAACACAGCGCAAATCAAGGGGACGTATTACTACCAGCATCAATACGGTTTCACACTCAGTCCGTTTTGGTCGAAGGGGAGTACCGACGCGTCGCTTTATCCGAGCGGGGCCGTGACGGGCAGTGGGAACGGCAAGCCCGACAGTCGCGGCTACATCATGGAAGTCGATTACCTGCCGTTGCAGGGCGTTCGCTTGATGCTGCAGTACACGGGATACACGAAATTCAATGGCGGCGGCAGTGGCTACGACGGGGTGACGGCGCGAAGTCCGCGCGACAACAACACGCTTTTCTTCAACGTGTGGGTCGCCTATTAACCGGAGAGCGCGAATGACTACGCCGTCCCTGAGGATCATTGCGCTGACGCTACTGACTGGTGGAGCGCTTGGTATTGCCGGCGCCGCATCTGCGCAGGACAAGGCGCCCGCCACCGATGCAGCCGCACAGAAGGTAGCCGCCTCGATCTGCTCGGCATGCCACGGGCCGACCGGCATCAGTACTTCGCCCCTTTTTCCGCGTCTGGCCGGTCAGCAGGAGCTGTATCTCGCGGCACAACTGAAGGCCTTTAAGGCCAAGACGCGCGGCGAGGCCGACGCTCACGACTACATGTGGGGCATGGCCACATTGCTCGACGATTCGATCATCGCCGGCCTGGCTCACTACTACGCCGAGCAACAGCCCGGACCAGGGATTGCAGGTGACGCGAAGCTGATAGCGCGCGGAAAGCTACTGTACGAAAAGGGAGATTCCACCCACAACGTCGTTGCCTGCGCGTCTTGTCACGGGGAGTCAGCCGCCGGAACCTCGATCTTTCCGCGACTGGCTGGTCAGCACGCGGCGTATGTGGTTCGTCAACTCGAAGTCATTCAGCACAACTCCCGCAAGTCACCGGTGATGCATGGCGTCATTAAAGAGCTCGATGCCGGCGGGATGAAAGCGGTGGCGCAATATGTTCAGTCCCTGTAATTGGTCTTTGCCAAACCCCCGTCCGCTTACCAAAGGATCACCGCCATGCATGCTCAACGAAGAACGTTTCTTCTGACCGTCGTTGGCGCCGCGACGGCGTTGGGAACGCTGCGTTCCGCTCAAAGCGCGAGCGAGAAAGTATCCGAGACAGACGCGCAAGCCCAAGCGTTGGGATACAAGACCGACGCGTCGAGGGTAGACAAGGCAAAGTTTCCGAAGTTTGCTGCCGGCCAGACCTGCGGTTCCTGTCAGCTGTATCAAGGCAAAGCAGGCGACGCAGACGGCCCATGCTCTTTGTTCCAGAACAAGCTGGTCGCGACCGCCGGCTGGTGTAGCGCGTGGGCTAAGAAAGGCTGAGGGTCGACTCCAGTAGGCGACCCTAAACGCAGGAGTGTCCTTCGGCCTCGTCTTTTCATGGTCGTCGGCCAAGCCACTCTTCGATCGTTGACAATTCTTTTATGGCTCGAAGCCGACGGCTCATTCTTAGTGAGTTTTCGTCGGGTCCCAACGGCGTCTCGCGGTAATGCCAGGTCGCCCTTCGGCAAAGCCCAGCTTGAAGATTTACCCCGCGGATTGACCCCAGCGAGAACGGCGTGCTCACTAAGAGTCCTCTCTTTGTCCGCTGTCTTCCCGCGAGATGTGCGCGCATAGGTCCACGGAACTGCCGGCGGAGTCAGTCCGGTTTGAGTGCCGTGATCCTCAGTCTTAGCGCATTGCTGATCACCGAGACCGAGCTGAGGCTCATGGCCAGCGCGCCGATCATTGGCGACAGGAGCCAGCCCGTGAACGGATACAGCACGCCGGCCGCCAGGGGCACGCCCGGCAGGTTGTAGACGAAGGCGAAGCCGAGGTTCTGCTTCATGTTGGCCACAGTCGCCACGGACAACGCACGTGCT
>JBDTIO010000670.1:0-4950 GCA_039936375.1 Caldimonas sp.
GAAGGTCGCGCGGTTCGCCAGCTGCACGTGTTGGCGGCACGAGGCGCGCCTGCGGCGCACACCGGCGCGTCATGCGTCGACTGGTGCGGCCACCATGTCTTCGACGACTTCAGCGTCGCCGGCAACATGCTCGCCGGCCCCGACGTCATCGAGGCAACGGCGCGTGTCTTTCGCGAACGTGCCGGCCAACCATTGGCCGAGCGTTTGCTTGCCGCGATGGCCGCCGGCGAGACGGCCGGCGGCGACAAGCGCGGCAAGCAGGCGGCGGCCCTGCGCCTTCACGGCGACGAGGACTACCCCGAGCTCGACATCCGCGTCGACGATCACGTCGAGCCCCTCGTCGAGCTCGAGCGCTTGTATCGCATCAGCCTGGAACGCTTCCAGCCTTTCGTCGGCTGCCTGGCCGGCCGCAGCGACGGCGTCGGCCTCACCGACCGGTCCGAGATCGAAGCACGGATCGACCGCTTCCATGCCGCGCGAGCGGCCCGACCCGCATGACGGCGCTGCTCGAGGTGCGCGATCTGCGCACGCACTTCAGCACCGACGACGGCGAATTTCCTGCCGTCGACGGCGTGAGCTTCGATGTCGAGTCCGGACGAACGCTGGCCATCGTCGGCGAATCGGGTTGCGGCAAGAGCGTGACCGCGCTGTCGATCATGGGCCTGGTGCCGAGCCCACCCGGGCACATCCGCGGCGGCTCGGTCCGCTTCGAGGGCCAGCAGCTCATCGGCGCTCCCGCACGTCAGCTGCAGGACCTGCGCGGCAACCGGATGGGGATGATCTTCCAGGAGCCGATGTCGTCGCTGAACCCGGCTTTCACGATCGGCGAGCAGATCGTCGAAGGCCTGCGTCGGCATCGCCGAATCGGTCATGCCGAAGCCCGGGAGCGCGCCCTGGCGATGCTGCGCAAGGTGCGTATCCCGGCCCCGGAACAGCGCTTCGACGAGCATCCGCACAAGTTGTCGGGCGGCATGCGCCAGCGCGCGATGATCGCGATGGCCCTCGCCTGCGAGCCGCGCCTTCTGATCGCCGACGAGCCGACGACCGCGCTCGACGTGACCATCCAGGCGCAGATCCTCGATCTGCTGCGCACCCTGCAGCGCGAGACCGGCACGGCGGTCGTGCTCATCACCCACGATCTCGGCGTGGTCGCCGAAGTGGCCGATGAAGTGATCGTGATGTACGCCGGCCGCATCGTCGAGCGAGCCACCGTGCAGGCGCTCTTCGATGCGCCCCAGCATCCGTACACCGTCGGCCTGCTCGGCTCGATTCCGCGCCTCGACGTCGAGCACGCGCGCCTCGCCTCGATCGAAGGCCAGGTGCCGAGCCCCCTGCACCGACCGCCGGGTTGCAGCTTCGCCGATCGCTGCCCGTTCGCAGACGCGCATTGCCGCGCCGAAGCGCCCGAGCTGCGCGACGTGGCCGTGCAGCATCTCGCCGCTTGCTGGAAGGCTCCTCTCGACGCCGACGCCCTGATGGCGGAGCGCACGGAGGCGATGGCGATATGAGCCGCCGAGCCGTTTCCAAGGCGAATACCGAAGCGCGCAGCGCGGCGGTTGCGCTATGAGCATCGCGGCCCCGCTGCTTCGTGTCGAAGGCCTCGTCAAGCACTTCCCGATCCGGCACGGCGTCTTCGGTCGGGCGCAGGGCGCAGTGCGCGCGGTCGATGGCCTCGACCTCTCGCTCGACGCCGGCGAAACGCTCGGCATCGTCGGCGAATCGGGCTGCGGCAAGTCGACGCTGGGCCGGCTGGTGCTGCGCCTGATCGAGCCGAGCGCCGGCCGCGTTGTCTTCGACGGGCGCGAGCTGGCCGCGCTCGATGCCACCCACCTGCGCGCTGAGCGGCGCGCCATGCAGATCATCTTCCAGGATCCGTACTCTTCCCTCAACCCGCGCATGACCGTCGGCCAGACGCTGAACGAGCCGCTGATGCTGCACGGCCTGCACGCCGGTCGCCGGCGCGAGCGCGTCGCCGAGCTGCTGCAGATCGTCGGCCTCGCGCCCGAGCACGCGCAGCGCTATCCGCACGAGTTCTCGGGCGGCCAGCGGCAGCGCATCGGCATCGCCCGGGCCATCGCCGTCGAGCCCAAGCTCATCGTCTGCGACGAAGCGGTCTCGGCGCTCGATGTCTCGGTGCAGGCGCAGGTCGTCAACCTGCTGCAGGACCTGCAGCGCCGCTTCGGCATCGCCTATCTTTTCATTGCCCACGATCTCGCCGTCGTCAAGCACATCGCGACCCGCGTCGCGGTGATGTACCTCGGCCGCATCGTCGAGATCGCCGGCAAGCGCGCCCTCTTCACGGCACCGCGCCACCCGTACACGCAGGCACTGCTCGCGGCGATCCCGCTGCCCGAGCCGGGCTTGCGGCAGGCTCGAGTCGTCTTGGGCGGCGACGTGCCGAGCCCGGCGCATCCGCCCTCGGGCTGTCGCTTTCACACCCGTTGCCCGCACGCGCGCGCTCTCTGCGCCGAGCGCGAGCCGGCGCTCGAACAGGTCGAGGGCCAGGCGGTGGCCTGTCACTTCTGGCGCGAGATCGAAGCGCCGGCCCTGCCGATGGAAGCCGGCCTGCAGACGCCGCAACGACAGCGCCTCGAGCGACTGCAATCGGCCTTCGTCGCGCCCTCCTCCGGGGTCGCCGCCGGCCCTACCGCGAACCTTCCCCTTTCCTCGTCCGATCGTCAATCATCCGGGAGTCACTGTTCATGAAACAAAAAATCCGATCGTTCTGGGCCGCCTTGCTGCTGGCCCTGCTGCCGCTGGCCGCGCAGGCGCAGACCCTGCGCGTCGGCCTCGCCGAAGACCCCGACGTGCTGGATCCGACACTGGCGCGCAGCTTCGTCGGCCGCGTCGTCTTCGCGGGTCTCTGCGACAAGCTGTTCGACATCGATGAAAAGCTGCAGATCGTGCCGCAGCTGGCCACCGCCTACGAATGGTCGGCCGACAACAAGACGCTGACCTTGAAGCTGCGTCCCGGCGTGACGTTTCACGACGGCGAGAAGTTCGACGCGGCGGCCGTCAAGTTCAACATCGAGCGGCACAAGACGATGCCCGGATCGAACCGGCGCGGCGAGCTGGCGCCGGTGGCGAGCGTCGAGGTCGTCGATCCGGGCACGGTGCGGCTGCATCTTTCGGCGCCGTTCTCGCCGCTGCTCGCCCAGCTCGCGGACCGGGCCGGCATGATGGTGTCGCCGAAAGCGGCGCAAGCCGAGGGCGAGAAGTTCGGTGCCCATCCGGTCTGTTCGGGGCCGTTCAAGTTCGTCGAGCGCGTCGCCCAGGACCGGATCGTTCTCGAACGTTTCCCGCAGTACTGGAACAAGGACGCGATTCACTTCGACAAGGTCATCTACACGCCGATCGTCGACGCCACCGTGCGCCTGGCCAATCTGCGTTCCGGGCAGCTCGATTTCGCCGAGCGTGTCGCCTCGAGCGACATGGAGAAGATCAAGGCCGACAAGAAGCTGAAGAGCTCGAGCATCACCGAGATCGGCTACCAGGGCATCACCATCAACGTCGGCAAGAGCGACAAGGCGAAGCAGAACCCGCTCGGCCGCGATGCCCGGGTGCGCGAAGCCTTCGAGCTGTCGATCGACCGGCAGGGCCTGGCCCAGGTGGTGATGGACAACCAGGCGACGCCGGGCAACCAGTGGGTCGCGCCGAACACCGCCTACTACGCCAAGAACATGCCGCTGCCGAAACGCGACATCGCGCGGGCCAAGGCGCTGCTGAAGGAAGCGGGCGTACCGAACCCGAGCTTCACCTTGATCGCCGCAACCACCTCGGATGCGCAGCGCCTGGCCGTGGTCGTGCAATCGATGGCGCGCGAGGCCGGCTTCGACGTGAAGATCCAGGCGGCGGAATTCGCAACCTCGCTCGACATGGCCGACAAGGGCGACTACGAGGCCTACATCCTCGCCTGGAGCGGCCGCGCCGACCCGGACGGCAATCTCTTCAGCTTCGATGGCTGCAAACAGCCGCTCAACTACGCCGGCTACTGCAAGCCCGAGGTCGATGCGCTGCTGAACCAGTCGCGAACCCTGCGCGAGCCGGCCGAGCGAAAGAAGGTCTACGAGCAGATTGCCGCGGTCGTGCTGAAGGATCGGCCGATCATCTATCTCTACCACCGCAACTGGCTCTGGGCCTACACCGCGAAGCTTTCTGGCGTGCGCAACGTTCCCGACGGCTTGCTGCGCGTCGACGGCCTGAAGCTGGCGCCCTGAGCGCGGTACGCAACGCGAGGCGCGTTCGCAACGACCATGTTCGACTACCTCGCGCGCCGACTCGCGACGATCGTGCCGACGCTCGTCTTCGTCTCGATGCTGATCTTCGGATTGCAGCAGCTGCTGCCCGGCGACCCGGCCAAGATCCTCGCCGGCGAGGAGCAGGATCCGACGGTGATCGCCTACCTGCACAAGAAGCTGCATCTCGACGAGCCGCTGCCGCTGCGCTACCTGTACTGGGTCGGCGGCGTACTGCGCGGCGACCTCGGCGAATCGGTGCGCAGCCAACAGCCGGTGCGGGAGCTGATCGCCGAGAAGCTGCCGGTCACCGTCGAGCTGGCGCTGCTGGCGATGAGCATCGCGCTCGTCGTCGGCATTCCGTCGGGCGTCGTCTCCGCCGTCGGCCGCGGCACGGCCTGGGACGTCGCCGCCAATGCGTTCGCGCTCTGGGGCCTGTCGACGCCGAACTTCTGGCTCGGCATTCTCATGATCCTGCTCTTTTCGGTGCAGCTCGGCTGGCTGCCGGCGTCGGGCTACGTCAGCCCGTTCGAGGATCTGCGCGCCAATCTCGCGGCGATGATCATGCCGGCGTTCGTGCTCGGCAATGCGATCGCCGCGGTGCTGATGCGACACACCCGCAGCGCCATGCTGCAGGTGCTCGCCACCGACTACGTGCGCACCGCTCGCGCCAAGGGTCTGCGCGAACCGAGCGTCGTTCTCAAGCACGCCTTGC
>JBDTIO010000671.1:0-4577 GCA_039936375.1 Caldimonas sp.
CCGCTGTGCCTGCTGAGCCAGGACATGACGAACCGCAAGCTCATCAATAGTCTTTTCGCCGCTGCCGGCACGCTGCCGACGCGGGTGGTCGAGAGCAACACGCTGGTCGGCGTGCTGAGCCATGTCCTGTCGCAGCGCTGGTGCTCGGTCCTGCCCGATGCCATGCTGCCCTTCATCGAGGGCGCGCGCGGCCTGATGGCGCTCGCCTTGCACACGCCGGAGGTCTCCTACCGCGTCGGCCTGATCTACCCGCAGCGCACACCGCTGCCGCCCCTGACGCGCGCACTGACGGAGATCGCCCGCAGCCTGCGCTTCGAGAAAGGCAGAAAGTGACGAGCTGATAGGAAACGTTGATCAGGCCGCGACCATTTCTGATTTGAAGCCGTGCGCGTTCGCTCTCACCATGTGTCCATGGACATCGGGACAGACACGAAATGAACGCGCCTCTTCGACTCACACGCAAGCAACTGCTCATCGACGGTAACTGGGCGGACTCGTCGTCCGGCCGCGTCTTCGCGACGCTGAATCCGGCCACCGAAGAGATCATCGCCGAAGTCTGCGAGGCTGACGCCGAAGATGTCGACCGAGCGGTGCGCGCGGCGCACGTTGCGTTGACGCGCGGCCCCTGGTCGCGCATGAGCGGCGCCGAGCGCGGCCGCATCCTGGAGCGCCTGGCCGCGCTGCTCGAGGCCCACGCCGACGAAGTCGTGCTGCTCGAGAGCCTCGACGCGGGTAAGCCGCTGGCCGCGACGCGCCGCCAGGACCTCGTCGCCGCCGTCGACTGCCTGCGCTACTACGCAGGCTGGGCCGACAAGCTCGCCGGCGAAGTGATTCCGACACGCAGCGACGCGCTGACCTACGTCCGGCGCGTGCCCGTCGGCGTCGTCGCGGCGATCGTGCCCTGGAACTTTCCGCTGATGAACGCCGTGTGGAAAGTGGCGCCAGCGCTCGCCTGCGGCTGCACCGTGGTCTTGAAGCCCGCCGAGCTCACGCCGATGTCGGCGCTGCGTCTCGGCGAGCTGGCACTCGAGGCGGGCGTGCCGCCCGGCGTGCTCAATGTCGTTCCGGGCTTCGGCGCGTTGGCAGGCCAGGCCCTCGTCGAGCATCCGCTGGTCGACAAGATTTCCTTCACCGGATCGCCTGCCGTCGGCAAGAAGATCATGGCGACGGCGGCACAGCACTGCAAGCGCGTCACGCTCGAGCTCGGCGGCAAGTCGCCCAACCTGATCTTCGCCGATGCCGACCTTGACGCCGCGGTTCGCGCCTCGGCATCGGGCATCTTCTTCAACGCGGGCCAGGTCTGTTCGGCGGGCTCGCGGATCCTCGTCCAGCGTCCGCGCTACGCGGAGTTCGTCGACGCGATGGCGCGGCGGGCGCGCTCGATCACGGTCGGCGATCCGCTCTCGCCCGAGACGACGATGGGGCCGCTCATTTCGCGGCTGCAACAGGAGCGCGTGCTCGGCCACATCGAGAGCGGTCGCCGCGACGGTGCCGCGCTCGTCTGCGGCGGATCGCGCATCGAGCGGCCCGGGTTCTTCGTCGAGCCGACCGTGTTCGCCGATGTCGACAACGACATGCGCCTGGCGCGCGAGGAGATCTTCGGTCCAGTCGCCGCCATCATTCCGTTTGACGATGACGAAGAAAGCGTCGCCCTCGCCAACGACAACGCCTACAGCCTGGCCGCGGCGGTGTGGACGAAGGACATCGGCCGCGGCCATCGCGTGTCGCAGGAGCTGCGTGCTGGAACCGTCTGGGTCAACACCTACGGTCATACTGATACGAGGCTGCCGTGGGGCGGCTGCGGCGGAGACTCCGGCGTCGGCCGCGACCTCGGCCGCGCCGCGCTCGATAACTACACCGAGTCGCGGACCGTCTGGATAAAGATCGCCTGACTCGGCCTCATTCCCTTTCACGCTGCTGGACGTCACGGCCGGCCTCGCGGCCGTCGCCTTCATATTCCGAAGGCGCACACCGGCGCCGTCCAAACATGACTGATGATCGCCGAGTGGCTGGCTTTCCTCGTTCCAGGCGTCGCGGTCTGGTTCGGATGGCATTCCTTCTTCGACGAGAAGACATTTGCGGTCTGGGTGCTCGACTTCGTCTTCGCCTTCGTACTCGGCATCGTGTTCCAGTACTTCGCGATCGTGCCCATGCGCGGGCTGTCACCGGGCGAGGGGATCATCGCGGCGCTTAAGGCGGACACCCTGTCATTGACGGCTTGGCAGGTCGGCATGTACGGCTTCATGGCGATCGCGCAGTTGTACGTGTACAGGCATTTCTTCGGACACCTGGCCGAGGTCGGCACGCCCGAGTTCTGGTTTGCGATGCAGCTCGCCATGGTCGCCGGCTTTGTCACCGCGTTTCCGGTCAATTGGTGGTTGATCCGGACCGGGATCAAGGAGAAGATGTGAGACCGACCGCTTGTCCTTGTGTCGCCAGCTGCCGATAGTCCGCGATCACGTTGAAATGACTGTCCGGGATCGCTGAAATGCGCAATCTGGTAACTGATCAAAGTTCGTGCTGGACGATGTCAGAACGTGTCCGGCATCGCCCCCTAGGCTTGGATAGCGTGTTCCCATGCTTGGCGCTGACGTAGTGCCATGCATGTTCGTGCGGGCGCGGCGGTTGTCGGCGCGATATCGCTCCTAACCACGAGCAGCTCTTTGACGCAGGGCCGCAACATGATGAGCGGCAACGCCGGGGTCGGCGGCTGGATGGAGAGCGGATATTGGCGTGGGGGGCGGATACAGCGGCTTGTGCGTGCCTGTATTGCTGGTCGTCTTGATTGGTGTGATCGTCTGGGCTGTCCTGCAAAGGCGCAAGTAGCCCTCGGCGACAGGATGTGAGCCGCGCGCTGACCAAAGCCGGCTGACTGCCCGCATTGCGATCGCCGCGTGGACGGTGAGCGCCTAGGCTCCGAACGCGCAAACCGAAAAAGCTCGGGAAGGAGCATTGGACGGTCTGGCTCAGCCCCTGCTTCGGATATCGCTATGTGGGCTGGCAGACGGTCAAGCGTCGCGCGGTAATGCAGACTCCGGCATCTCGAAGGCTCCGTGACGCAGCACGCGACGTCCGATTCACCTTGGCAACGCCGAGGAGCTGGTTTGGCCGAAGCAGAAAACCGTCTGATCGAATCGCTGCCGCGCAAGGGCAGACTGGGCTTGCTTTCGATCTGCAAGCGCGTCGAGCTGGGATTGGCCGACGTGTTGGCGGATCCCGACACGCCGATGCCTCACGCCTACTTTCCGACCGAAGGGTTCATCTCACTGGTCACACGCATCGAGGGCAGCCCGGGCGCGGAGGTCGGAATGATCGGCTCCGAGGGCATGCTCGGCGCGCACTTCGCGCTTGGCGTGTCGATGTCGCCGTTGCATGCACTCGTCTCCGGACCAGGCTTCGCATGGCGTGCCAGCGCCGGTGCGTTGCGGCGCGAGTTGCGCAGCAGCGCGGCGCTGCGGCAGGGGCTCGGCCGCTACATCCACGTGTTGATGGGACAGCTGGCGCAATCGGCCACCTGCCAGCACTTTCACCTCATCGGCCCGCGTCTCGCTCGCTGGTTTCTGATGAGCCAGGACCGCTCGCGCTCCGACACCTTTTTTGTGACACACGAGTTTCTCGCCTACATGCTGGGCATGCGGCGGGTCAGCGTCACGACGGCGGCCGGGGCCCTGCAGAAGCAAGGGCTCATCGCCTATCGCCGCGGCGAGGTCACTGTTCTCGATCGCAAGGGCCTCGAGGCCGCTGCCTGCGGCTGCTATGCGGCAGACCGACACACCTACACGGCTTGCATGCAGTAGGAGGCTGGCCGATGCGCTACCGCACAGACGCTTCAGATTGCCGCGCACACCGGTTGATCGAGCGTGGTGCCCTGGTCACCGCAGCGGGCGGCGGTGGCATTCCCGTCGCGCTCTCGGCCGACGGCCGCAGCCACCACGGCGTCGAGGCCGTCATCGACAAGGACGCGTGCAGTTTGCTGCTGGCCCGAGAGCTCGGCGTCGACTGCTTCGTGATCGCCGCCGATGTCGCCGCCGTGTCTCTCGACTGGCGGACGCCGCGGTAACGCCAGATCCGCAGGATCTCGCCGCAGGCGCTGGCGCTGCACACGTTCGCGACGGGTTCGATGGGCCTCAAGGTCCGGGCCGCCTGCGCGTTCGTGCTTGCCACGGGCCGGCGCGCGGTGATCGGCTCGCTCGAACATATCGACGCCATGCTTGCAGGCCAGTCCGGAACGGAGATTCGCATCGACGGCTCCGATGATTGACGTCGTCCGTGTGGGCTACCGAACGGAACCTCGAGCCCGCGACGGGTAAGGAGACTGCACCACTTATTCCACGGAACCCTCATGACGATCGACTCGACAATTGCACCCAAGACCGCGCGGATTGCGGGCACTCTGCACGCGCGCGGATACGTCCATCCCGCCCCCTTGCGGGATGAAAATCTGCCCCATGAAAAGGCCGAGGAGAGCGAAGTCGCAGGCCGGCACAAGAACAGCGGGCAGAAGGACCATAAGGGCGCACGCTGACCGACGCTACACTGCCGGCCCGCTCATCCGCAACAACACCGCGACTGAACGA
>JBDTIO010000672.1:0-2589 GCA_039936375.1 Caldimonas sp.
CATCGTTGAAGCGATGCGATGCGACCATCGTGGCCAGGCCGGCGTTGTCTCGAGTGATATCGGGGATGGTGTAGACGCTGGCGTAGCGACGAGCAAGCAGCTGCTGGTCCTGCAGGCCATTGCCATAAAGCGTGCTCGAGGCCGCCCTCGCGGTCAGGTTGACCTGGGTGGCGCCCGACGTCCAGCCCAGCTTGCCGAAAAGCTGATCGACCCGGGACGGCGCGTCGTCGCGCCAGCCGCTTTCCCGGAACGCGTCGGCGGTGCCGAACCAGGAAAGGCCACGCGCGTTGCTTCCGCCCGCTTCCAGTCCGAACAGGGGGTTCGAGCCGGGAACCAGGATCACCGTCTCGATGGCGGCCTTCGGGATCAGCTCCCAGCTGACGACGTCACCGAAAGGCTGGTTGATGCGAACGCCGTCGACATAGAGCGACAGCTTCTGCGGCGTGCCGACAAGCGGCGAAGCGGTGTAGCCACGGTAGCTGACGTCCGGCTGGAACGGGTTGCCCTGGATCTCGTTGACGTAGACGCTGCCGAAGCGTCGGTTCAGGAAATCGCCCAGATTGGTGGCGCCGCTCTCTTCGATCTCCGCAGCCGTCGTGGCCTGCGTCGGCGCGGCAATCTCCTCCCGCGGAATCTGCGGGCCCGGCAACGGCGTGGTGCCGACGATCTCGACTCTCGGCAGAGTCTGGACTGTCTGCGATCCGTCGGCAGGCGCGCCCGGCGCGAGAGTGGTCGCGGCGCAAGCGGCCATCGGCCACGCAAGCCGCCTGATGCTCAAGATGGATAGGCCTCTGTGGTGCTCTTGCGCGGGCGTGGCGCCGACCTATTGAAAAGCCGAATCGCCACCGCCAGCCCGCAGGCGATGTAGACAAAACCCGCCGGCACCCACATCACGAGGCCGCCGATCTGCTGGTCCTGGAGCGGCGTCACGCCGAACTGGAACGTCGTGTCGGCGTAACTGGGATACCACGGGGTGCGCGAGAGCGTCAGGATGGCCCCCAGCGCGCCGGTGTGGACCATCGTCGTGAAGATCGACAGCAAGGCCAATGCACTCGCGCTCCGTGAAGGTGTTCCGAGCACGCTCCACCAGAAGATGAGGGCAGTGCCCAGAAAGCTGATGTGCTGCAGGGTGTGGACGCCTTCATTTCTCAGGGCGGCCTCGAAAAGTGCCGGGATGTGCCAGAGCCAGAGGGCAAGCGCGTGGAAAACCCAGGCCACCACGGGGCCAGTGATGAAGAGCCAGGGAATTCGCCAGCCGGATGCATGAAAGAAGGCGCCAACCGAGCGCCGCCACGAATACGGCAATGCCCACACCCAGACCGCAAGCGGGCGCCCCAGCACGAGGAGCGGGGCGGCGGCGATCATCAGCAGCTCGTGCTGGATCATGTGCGCCGAGAACAGCTTGTCGCCCAATGAATCGGGCGGGCTCAGCAACGCAAGAACGAGGATCAGCCAGCCGAGAACGAAGTTTCCGACCTGCTGCGCCGAGACGCCGCGTCCCGTCCCCGCATGTGCCCACAGCCGCCCGACGCCGATGGCGTACAGCACCGCGCTGATCGCGAGGCAGGCTACGACCCAGGGCTCCCAGGACCAATGCCAATGCCAGGCGACTCCGTCGTCGACGCTTACGGCGTGCGCTGCGGCAACGGCAGGCAAGAGCAGGAAGATGACGCCGGCCAGGGCGGCTCGAGTCGCGGATCGCGCGTGGAAGGGATCGCCGCAGAGCGAGGATTCGTCGCGGGTGGAGAGTCGCTGCACGCGACTACCGCAGCGTATAGAGGTAGGCCGCGATGTCTCGAGCCTCGGCTTCCGTGACGCCCATGTTCGGCATCGCGTTGCCCGGCAAGACACCTTGCGGATCACGAATCCAGCGCACCAGGTTCGCCGGCGTGTTGCGCAGCATCCCGGCGATGTAGGTGCGATCGCCGAAGCGGGTCAGCGGCGGGCCGACGTTACCGCGCGCTTCCTTGACTCCAGGGACCGTATGGCAGGCAGCGCAGCCGTAGGCAACGATGAGCGGCGGACCGTGTTGGGCGTTTCCGCCGACGACGCGCCAGGCCGGCCCGGCGAAGACGACCGCGGGTGCGGCCAGCATCGCGAGTGCCGTGACTCCGGCGCCGATCGCGAGAGCCAATGTTCGGTACGAGCGCCGAGTCGGAGCCGTACCCTGGCGGGTCATCTTCATCGCTTCAGCCGCCGCAAGGCGGCACCCCTGCAATGTTCAGCACGGCGAGCAGGGTGCCGAGGAGGAACAGAACGCTCGTCATGACTCCGGCCATCGCCATGAAACGAGTCCGCCCATCGCCGCTGCCAAGAAGCTGGTGCGCGTCTCCTGGTCTTTCGTGGCGAGTGCGCCTCCAGCTGACGATGGCGACGATCAATGCAGCGATGCAGATGGCAATGGCGACGACCTCCACCCAGAGCGACATCGCGTTCAGGTTCGTCCAGAGTGGCGTGGCCAGCGGCGTGTCGTGCGGATAGCAGGCGTGTCCGGCGAGGCTGACATTCACGAGCTCCTGCAGGCTCCAGGCCAGCGGCGCGCCGAGCAGGCCGAACCAGACCGCCCAGCGAATCACGCGATTCCGGTGC
>JBDTIO010000673.1:0-5643 GCA_039936375.1 Caldimonas sp.
CTCGCCGCCTACCTGTCGGGACTGGCGCTGATCGCCTTCGAGGGCAGTCCGTTGCTCGTCGTGCTGATTCCCCTGGCGGCGATCGCGTCGGGCCTGCTCGCCTTCCTCATCGGCACACTGGTCTTTCGGCGCCGCGGCGAGAGCGGACCCTACTTCTCGATGATCACGCTGGCCTTGTCGTTGCTGGCCTACCAGTTCGCCAACAACTGGGAGTCCGTGACCGGCGGGTTCAACGGGCTGAAGGGCATCCCCGGGTTACCCGGGCTGGACAGCTTCACCGCAGCCTACGACGTCGCCGCGGTCGCCCTCGTGCTGTCGTGCTTGCTGGTCGCCTGGTTGTACCGCTCGCCGCTCGGCGTGCTCTGGTCGGCTCTGGCGCACAACGAGCGGCACGTCGTCATGTTCGGCTTCGACACCAATCGCCTGAAGGCGATCGCCTTCGGTGTCAGCGGCCTGCTCGCCGGCATCGGCGGCGCGATCTATGCGCCGCAGCAGGGCCTGGTGACACCGCAGCTTTGCGGCTTCGTGCTTTCTGCCGACCTCGTCGTCTGGGCGGCCGTCGGCGGCCGCGATCGGCTCCTCGGACCGGTGCTCGGCGCCATCGTCATCGGCGCGGCGACGAGCTCGATGCGCGATCGCTTTGCCTTCTGGGAGATCGCCATCGCGCTGGTCTTCATCGTCGTTGTCCTGCTCTTTCCGCAGGGACTCGTCGGCCTCCTGGCGCCGCTCGAGCGTCGCTTCGCGCGAAAGGACAGGGGCGCACTGAAGGTCGCGGCACCGGGCCGCGCCGACGTCGCCGGCGCGGCCCGGCTGGCCCTCGAGAACGTCGAGGTGCGAATCGGCGAAGTGACGATCCTCAGCCGTCTTTCGCTCGCCTTCGACCGGCCGGGCATCTTCTGCGTGATCGGCCCGAACGGCGCCGGCAAGACCTCGACATTCAATATGCTCACCGGCGAGTTGCCCCTGCGCGGCGGCAGCGTCAGCTTTGACGGCAAGCCGCTCGGCCGGCTGCCGACGCACCGCATCGTGCGCCTGGGCATCGGCCGCAAGTTCCAGATCCCATCGGTGTTTCCGGCGCTGCCGATCGCCGACAACGTCGGTATTGCGCTGTGGAGCGGCCGCGCTTCCTGGCGCGACCTGCTGCAGCCGCGGTCGCGCCGCTGGACCAGCCCGGTGCTGGAATCGCTGGCCGGGCGCTATCCGTTTCTCGCCGAGCCCGTCCGCCTCGCGTCGGCGCTCTCGCACGGCGAGAGGCAGATCCTCGAACTGGCGATGGCGCTACTCGGCGAGCCCCGCATGCTCCTCCTCGACGAGCCTTGTGCCGGCCTCTCGCCGCGCGAGACGGCGCAGGCGATCGAGGTCATCCGCTGGGCCAGCGAGCGGCGCGGCGCCACCATCGTCGTCATCGAGCACGACATGAGCCTGGTCCGCGAGCTGGCCGACCATGTCTTCGTGCTTCACAACGGCAGCCTGCTGGCCGAGGGCAGCGTCGCCGAGGTGCAGGCCGACGAGGCGGTGCGCGCGGTCTATGTCGGAGCCGAGAAGTGAGCGGCGAGCCGTGGACGCCGCGCCTCGTCTTCGACGCCCTGACCGGCGGCTACGGGGGCGTCGACGTGGTGCGCGGCGTCTCAGGCGGCGTCGCCGCCGGCGAGGTGTTGTGCGTGATCGGTCGCAACGGCGTCGGTAAGACGACGCTGCTGAAGATGCTCTTCGGCGAGGTCGCCTGCCGCACCGGCGAGATCCGCCTGGACGGCCGCTCGATCGACCGACTCGAGCCGGTACGCCGGCGCGCGGCGGGCATCAGCTACTGCCCGCAGGACAGGCCGGTGTTCGACAACCTGAGCGTGCGCGACAACCTGACGCTGATGCGGGCCGAGCGCAGCCTCGACGCGTTCGCTGCCTCGTTCGTGCGCTTTCCGATTCTCTCCCGTCGCCTTGACCAGCACGCCGGCACCTTGTCGGGAGGCGAGAAGAAGATCCTGTCATTCGCGCGCGGCCTGTCCGAGGCGCAACCGCTGCTGCTGCTCGACGAGCCGAGCGAAGGCGTGCAATGGGAGAACGTCGTCCACATGGCCGAGGCGATCGGCGAAGCGAAGGCACGCGGCATGGCCCTTGTCATCGTTGAGCAGAACCTTGCCTTCGCCGAGCTGATCGCCGATGCGTGGCTCGTCATCGAGCAGGGAGCGACCGTGCTCGTGGCGAAGAAGGGCGAGGTGGAACGCGGTCGGCTGCTGCAACACCTGCAAGTCTGAACCGTCGCCCGCTCGGCGGCGCCGCCGTTCGGGCACGGCAAAAAGAGAAGCGTTTCACGCTTGGCCATGCATCGCACCCAGGCGGCGCATCCGCCACCAGCCATCGCTACCGCTTTTTTGCGATGGCTGCGTCGCATAAGACCACCGGGTACATCGGCTCGAGGGGGCGCACCCGCCAGGCAGTGTCCTCGGCCATGACGGAGTCGGTGACCGAGCTGATGAACTCGGGCGAGACCTCCGCACCGTAGGTCTCGGCCAGGAAGCCCTGGACCTCGCGCATGGTCATCTCAGCCTCATCCGGGCTGTAGACCACACCATCACGCGGGACACGACCGCGAGCGTCCAGAACGCTTGATAGCGCCGACGAGACGCAGTCAGACTTGAAGAAGAACGTCATCGAGAAGAAGTCGAAGGGACTGCCGAAAGACATCGCGCAGAAAGCGATTGATGAGGGGCATGCCCTCGTCAGAGCCGCCCCCAAAATCCCTTAGCAGAGAACGCTGACCGCTCGTCCGCATAGGGCCAACGCTCCGCGACCGATTCAAGCTCGGTGATGCCGCAGCACGTCGCTTCCTTCAAGCGTCTTGATGCAAAGGTGTTGCACTTGCTCGCTTGCTCGTTGGACCACACGACCTGCCGTCTCGACGCATGATGAGCGGCTGGCTTGGCCGACGCAAGGGCGCTCGCAGGTCGCAGCCCGCGGGAAGCGACAAGCGAGCGCAGGTACCGGGTGAGAACGCGGGCGCAGCTTTCACCTCTGGGGCGGAGCGGGCCGCCGCTATGCGTCGAGCAGAGACGGACGAAGCGCAGGCCACCGCCAGTCGAGGCGATGGAACACGGCGACCCGAGCTCGACCTGCGCGCACCAACAACCGCGGTTTGCAAAAGCCGGGCCTCCTGGTCGCGCAAGCGCGAAGCCCGCGGGGCACGGACCTGCGTCAGACCTATGATGTGTACATGCACACTAAGAAAGCTAAGGCAAAGCGCGGCGCTCAAGCCGCAAAGACCTCGTCCCCCAAGAAGAGCAACAACGATCGGCTCCGCGCCCTGCTCTCTCGAACAAACCTGACGCAGGCCGAAGCCCTCGCCCTGTTCAACCGCGAGTTGGGACCCGCTGCGTACTCGATGAGCGCCTGGAAAGCTTTCTTCGTGTCGTCGGCCAGCACCCGCTTTAGACCGCTCAAAGACGCCCTCCTCGAGCACGCAGAAAAGGTTCTCAAGAAACATCAAGTGCGGCGCTGAACAACTCCCGCCTCCTTGAATAAATGTACTAGTACACCTAAACTAAGAGCCTTCCTCTGCGCTTCGGAGAAACCACCGTGCCTCAGCCTGTCACTGACCGCCTTGTTGTTCTAGACGACGGCGAGTACTACATCGAGCTGAACGCCAGCCTTGCACCTGAGGCTGTAGCCCCTGGCTTCCTAAAACGGCGCTGCTACGTCAGCCCGACGTCTCCTGACGGATACGAGTGCATTGGTCGCTTTGCGCAGAACCGGCAGAATCACTGGGCGGCCGAGATCGACGTTTCCCCTGAGCCAAACACCGAAGACATCAGCAACGGCGACGGCACTCGAACGCTGGGCGTTTACGCTCGACGTGTCATTGCCATCGTCGATCTCTGGATGCACCGCCGCACGGCGCACTCTCGGCACGAAGATTAGGGCCGAATACGCTTGGCCGATGCCGCCAACGCGCTGGAGCAGCTCGCGATCGGAGTCGTCCCTCCGCCGCACCGGATCGAGGCTCTTGAACTGGGACAGCAAGCGCCTCAGGCGCGGTGTCAAGGCTCTGGCAATGCTTCCTGTGTCGACCATCCCTTGAGCAGCGTCCCAAGCCGCAAGATCACCAGAGAACCCCCGGGATGGTCGGCGAAGAACAGCGAAGCCCCGGATCTCGGGGCTTCGTGGTCGAATGAAATTGACCAGGCTGCTACAGCGCTGCGTCCTTCAGCTTCTTCAGCGAACGGACCTTCAGCTTCACGGTGGCGGGCTTGGCCGCGAACTCGCGCTCGACCTTGGTAAACGGGTCGATGCCGCGGCGTTTCTTCTTAGCCGGCACGTGCACAGCAGCAATTTTTAGCAGACCAGGGAGCGTGAACTCACCCACACCTTTCTTGTGAACCGACGCCAGCATCGTGGCTTCGAGCGCAGCCATCACATCCTTCACGACCTTCGGCTCGGCGCCGGATTCAACAGCCAGGTGCGCGAGCAAAGTGGTGCGGTTGAACGCTTCTTTGATCGGCTTCATCGTGCCAGTCGACTGAGCGGCCGGCTTCGATGCGGGTTTGGAGGCGACAGGCTTGTTCAGGGCGGTCGGGGATTTCTTTGCAGTTGCCATGCGTACTCGGGTCAGTTGTGGGTGATGTTGTCCGCAAGGGATGCGGCCCGGTGCGGATTGTAGGTACACGATGACGCGCGCGGCGCGCAACTTCTTGCTGCGGAGCAGCGGGTGGCCGTCTCTTCCATAATTTGGCGACGAGGCCGGGCCGGCGCAGCCTCTCGGTCGCCGCGCGCACCATCGCCACCGTGGAGCGCGGACCAGGCAATCGGGCCGACGCGGGCCAGAAGCCCGCGTCGACGGGGAGCCTCTTGGCGTTTCGAGCGGCGGGCGCAGGGTCGTGACCCAAGAAGTAGATCTTGCTAGACGGCGCCGCGGCGCGAACATCGCCAGCGGTCCGCCGGGCTGTGCTTCGAGAAGCTGCAGGTAGCTCTTGGCCAGCTTGGACCAAAGGACGTCGATGTCGTCGAAGGTCGCTGCCTTGCGGTGAATTGACGTCATGACCGCATTTGTCGCATTCACGACTTGATCGACAATGGAATCAGGCGGCGGTCACTGCATTGCCTCCCTGCCTCCCCGGCGTCCAATATCTCGAGCTGCGCTCAAGGGAATTGTCGGCCGCCACCCTGCCTTGCCCTCGCCCTCCGCGGCGCCACCTAGCAATGGGAGAAGCGCTGGTAGCAACTTGTAGCCCGGAATATGCACCCGGCCCCAAGAGCAAGTCAGCTCCGAAGCGCGGTAGCGCCGGCGGTCTCCGCGGCATGAACCGCGCGACGAATGGCGTCGGCGGACTATTGGCTAGGTTATCGGCTTGCCCGTCTTTTGACGCGAGAAGGTAGTTGCCGCCAGCGCCTCATCAGGCTCAGCCACGGGCGCATTTAAGGCGTAGAACTCGTGCAGCTTCGCCGCAAGCATCTGCTTGTCCGGCAGCTGCGTCTGGTACTGCGCTACCAGTGCCGGTGACAGGCTTCGGCTCAGTGCGTACTCGACCACTTCGCTGTCCTTCGACGCGCACAGCAGAACACCGATCGCTGGGTTCTCGTGCGGCTTGCGCACGTCACGGTCTAGCGCTTCAAGGTAGAAGTTCAATTTGCCCAGATGCTCAGGCTCGAACC
>JBDTIO010000674.1:0-4213 GCA_039936375.1 Caldimonas sp.
ATCGTGTAGATCATGCCGGCGGCCATGTTCACCGAGCAAAAGCCGCCGTGTGCCGCGTAGTTCGGCGTGCCGAACTGCTTCGCGAAGAGCCCGGTCAGCGCCTGCATCTGGTCGCGCCCGGTGAAGAGGGCGAACTTCTTCGGGTCGGTGGCGCGAAGGTGCGCCAGGCGATCACCGAGGATCTGGAAAGTACGCTCCCAGGAGATCGGCTCGAACTCGCCGGCGCCGCGCGCGCTGCCGGGCCTTCTCAGCAGCGGCTGCGTCAGACGCGCCGGCGAGACCTGCTTCATGATTCCCGAGGCGCCCTTGGCGCAGATCACGCCCTTGTTCAGCGGGTGCTCGGGGTTGCCGTCGATATAGCGCAGCTCGCCGTCGCGCAGGTGCACCCGGATGCCGCAGCGGCAGGCGCACATGTAGCAGGTGGTGGTCTTGATCTCGGTCGCCGCGTCGGGCGCGGGCGAGGCGAGCGGGTCGTGCAGCGGCTCGCGCGAGAAGAGTTTGAACAAGCAGCGGGCTCCGGCAGATAGGGCGGGGTGGAACAAGCTTATGTTAGGCAGTGGAGCCTGAACGGAAAAGCGGGTAATCTCGCTCGCCATGAGCGATAAAACCGATCAGCGACTGCGCCTGACCCTGCGTCAGCTCGAGGTCTTCGCGGCGATGGCGCAAAGCGGCTCCACCCGCGCCGCCGCCGACCGCGTCGCCCGTTCGCAGTCGGCCGCCAGCACGGCGCTGGCCGCGCTCGAAGCGGCGCTCGATTCGCCGCTGTTCGACCGCATCGGCCGCCGCCTCCTGCTCAACGAGCACGGCCGGGCGCTCTTGCCGCTCACCCTCTCGCTCCTCGAGCAGGCGGCCGAGCTGCAGGCACTCTTCACCCGCGAGCCGTTGGCGCCGCTACGCATGGCGGCGAGCTTCACGATCGGCGAATACCTGCTGCCGGAGATGATCGCCCGCTGGAAGCAGGCCCATCCCGGAGCGTCGGCACGGCTCGTCATCGGCAACAGCAGCGACGTCATCGAGGCGGTGGCGCGCTTCGATGTCGACATCGGCTTCATCGAGGGCCGCCAGCGCCACCCCGACGTGATCGTGCGTCGCTGGCTAGCCGACGAGCTGGTGATCGTCGCCGCGCCGGATCACCCGTTGGCCGGCACGCGGGCGGTGAGCGCCGCCGAGCTGGCGGCCGCCGGCTGGGTGATGCGCGAGCCCGGCTCGGGCACGCGCGAGGCCGCCGACCGCTGGCTCGCCGAACGCGTGCGGCCGCTGCGCATCGAGCTCGAGCTCGGCAGCAGCGAGGCCGTCAAGCGCGTGGTGGCGGCCGGCGTCGGCATCGGCTGTGTGTCGCGCAAGGCGGTGGCCGAGGCGCTGGCCGGCGGCTGGCTGGTCGAAGTGATGACGCGGCTGCCGCGCGCCGCGCGAGCGCTCTCGATCGTCGTCCACCGCGAGCGGCGGCTCGGGCGTGTGGCGGAGGCGTTCATTGCGAGTTGTCTGGCGGGGGCGCCGGCCGTGCCGGTGGCGCGAGATCGGCGAGCGCGGAGCGCGCGAGGGTAAAGCGAGAAGACGGCGGCTGGCGTCGCTCGCCGTCGCCCACTTGAGGGTCGGCTTTCGGAACCGTTGCTGTCCTCTGGCAAGACATCGAGGATGCCGATGGCGAGTTGAAGAAGCTGGCTCATTCGCGCCTCCGTGACGGTGGCCGAACACCTTCCCCCTCGACACGACGACCCTCGTCCATGAGTCGCCTCTCACGCATTTCAGCGGCCATGGCCTCTTTCGGCGTGCAATCTCGTTTACTAGTAGAGAAGTCAGCAATGGCCTGCATTCGACCATTGCCGCCCACCACGCCGAGGGTCAACGGGACATGTGCGCACGGATATTGGCAAGGCTTCGAGTCCCGACCGGCGAGCGCCGGCAGCGCCGCGGGAGCGCGGTCTGCCTGGCGCTCCTTTGCGTGTCGTTGTGCCCGCTCACCGGCTGGGCTCAGGCCGGCTCGGCACCTCCGACGTGGTCGATCCGTGCGCGCGTGGTCGCCGTCGGTCTCACCGGCGCGTCCGGCCTGCGCCAGGTCGGGCGCTTCCACAACGGCGGCCCCCTCACCGCCAACCCGGAGTTCCTGCTGCAGACGGCTCCTGGCCGCGTGCTCGACCCCGAGCGCGTGCTGGTCGCCACGGCCAGCAACTTCGGCGCACCGCTCGCCTCCGCCAGCGACGCGCCGGGGTCCGTGCTCTCGATCGACCCGCGCGCTCCCCACACCCTGGTGGTGCCGCCCCGGTTCGCCGCGACGGGACGGCAGGTCGCCGAGGCCGGCGGAGCGCTCCAGCTCTACAGCGCGCAAAGCCCGGCGTTCTCGAACGCGAGGCACAACGGCAGCGCCAGGACGGCCGACCAGGCCGGAACCGCCGGGCCGCGCTACCTGTCGGTGAACAACGCGTTCGGCCGCGTCTGGATCGCCAACGCGCCGCGCGGCATCGGCGGCCCGGGAAGCGTCAGCGTCGTCGACCCCGAAGGCGAGCCGCTGGCCAACGCACCCAGCGACGACGCGGGAGGCGTGTTCTTCGGCAGCCTCACCGACCGCCGGCAGTCGCCCAAGGGGCACGCGAGCACCCTGTTCGCCAAATTCTTCAACTACCGTTCCAGCGGGCAACTGACGCCCGGCACCCTGCGCAGCGGCGCGCTGGGAACCGCCTTCCTCGGCGCATCTCCCGACGGCAGCGGCCTGGCGGTGTTCGCGGTCGCCACCGCCGACGGCGCGATCACGCAGGTGCATGTACAGGACGGCGTCGACGGGCTGGCGCCCGCGGGCAGCGTCTCGCGCGGAAACGACGATGGCGGCGTCATCGGCATGGCGTTCAAGTGGAACCCGCAGCGCGTTCTCTACGTCGCCGATGCCGGCCGCAACCGTCTGCTGCTCCTGCAGCTCGACGACGATCGGCGGCAATTCAAGGTCGCACGCAGCAGCACCATCGTCTCGCCCCTGTTCAGGCAACCGGTCGACATCGCCGCCGCGTTGCCGGAGATCGCCAACCCCGGCGTCGCCAGCCACACCACGCTGGCCGGCGGCTCCGACATCTACGTGCTGAACCGCGGCGACGGATCGGTGCTGCGCATGACGCAGGCCGGCGTCGTGCTCGCACGCGCGAAGATCGCGTTGCCCGACGGCAGCGCCATCGGGCCCGACCGGTTGCGCGCCCTCGCCGTCTCGGCCGATGCACGGCATCTGTGGCTGACCGCGCAAGGGCAGGCACCCGGTCTGCCCGGCCACGACGGGCTGTTGATCGAGATCGAGGCATTCGATGCCGGCGGCGTGTTCGGCGGCCCTTCGACGGCGGCGCTCGCCCGGACGACGGCACGCGCGGCACCACACTCCGATGGCGAGCTGATCTTGCGAGGCCAACGCGCCTTCGCCCAGGTGTACGCGCCGGACACCGGACTCGGCCCGCTCTTCAACGAACGATCGTGCGTGGCCTGCCACCCGGGCCCGGGCGGCTCGAGCACGAGCGACGAGCACTTCGCTCGCCGCATCGCGCACATGGATGTCGTCACAGGCCGCGTGACGCCGGTGATTCATCCGAACAGCCCGGTGGCCCGCCGCCATTCCACCAACGAGCTCGGACAGGCCGACGCGCCCCTGGCCGTCGTTCCGCACGACGCCAACCTGAGCTCGCTGCGCATGCCGCCGTCGCTCTTCAACAGCGGCGCAATCGACAGCATCTCCGACGCGGCGATCGAGAGCCAGGCGGTGAGCAAGGGCGACGGCATCAAGGGCCGCGTCCACTACGTCACGAGCGCCGACGGGCAACAGCACGTCGGCCGCTACGGCTGGAAAGCAGACATCGCCTTCCTCGACGAAATGGTCGCCGATGCCTTCGGCAACGAGATCGGCATCGGCAGCGCCCTGGCCGTTCACCCGCCAGTCAACCCGAAAGATGACGGCCGGCTTGTAAGTGCGGTTTCCGCCTACCTTCGGGTTCTGGTGGCGCCGGCGGAGCCTCTGCAGCCATGACCGCCTTGAGCATCTCCCATGGCACATCGATCACGCGCCGCTTCCTTCCGGGCATCGCAGTCGCCGGGGCGCCGGCGGTCGTGTCCGGCTGGGTGGCGGGCGGTCTCGGCGAGCCGCTCGCGCACAACCCGGTGCTCGTGGCGATGCTGTGCGGGCTCCTGGTTGGCAACACCTTCGGCTGCCCCGAGTCGCTGAGGCCGGGGCTCGATTTCAGCAAGC
>JBDTIO010000675.1:0-7518 GCA_039936375.1 Caldimonas sp.
CGCCGTCGAGGCTCGATTCGACTGCCGGAAGCTTTGCTTGGTCTTTCAAGCCCCAGGAGACGTGAAGCGTGTCGCCTTCTTGCGTGATGACCATCGCTAGTTGTCGTGGCGAGCCCTGGACGTCCACAGTCCAGTTCCCGACGAAGCGTGAGGCCTGCGCGTAAGCGCTGAAGACGGCGAGGGCGAAGACAACGGCGAGGGTAGGGCGGATCCAATGATTCATGCGGGCCTTCCAGGTCGTGAGGCGACGAGTTGCGCATCCACTTCTTAGCTACCGATGTTGCTCTACAGACAAGGTTCAGTCAAACAGGACGCCATTGTCGGCGCACGCTCGCAAATCGCGTATCAGGAAAGCTGACGCTGGCGGCCGACCGCTAATGGCCGAGGCTGTGGGGACCGTTAAAAAGCTTGGGGTATTCACGCCGCGGCCTTCTGAAGAGCCACGATGAACCGGCCAACCTCCGGTGACGGCGACTCCACGTTCGCTGCCTCGTAGGCTCTCAAGCGCGCAGCCGCATCACCGTTCAGCACGGCGCATCGAACTTGGGCGAGCAGATGGGCCCCGCGAGGTGTCCAGCGCATCTGCTGGCGCTTGCACATGCGAGCGTTGATGACCTGATTGACGGCGGACTCGGCCATCGCCGAGGAGATGTATTCGCCCTTGCGGTACTGCCGTCCGTACGCGAAGAGCGTCGACTTGTTGCTCATCGTGTAGGCGAAGAACTCTCGCGCCCGGTAGTCTAGGTGCCCCAGGCGCCGCCCGAACTCGGGACACTGCGGCACAACGATGCGACACATCAGCAGTATTTGGCTCAGCTTCTGCTCGGCTTTCTCGACGTTGCCGTGCCAGAAGCACCAGCGCAGCTTGCTGACTTCGACCTGCAACACCTTTCTCGTCATTCGTTCAGTTTCCGACGTCGGACGTAATCCCTGAGCGATTTGCTCGAGATGCCGAATCCGCATGGAGATGTGAAACCAATCGAGAACTGCCTGGGCCGGGAACGGCAGTCCTCGTGGAATGCTCTGGGTGTTGTTCGCCCCGTCCGTGATGACGCGAAGCTTTGGCGCCCGCCGCCGAGTTCGCGCCCGGACCATCGTCGCAACGCGGTCCGCAATGTCGCCGACCTGGCTTCCACACCAGGCGAAGACATAGGGCTTGTGGCCGGGGGCTGCAAGCCTCCCGGTCAGCAGCTCGAAGTTCTTCGGCTCGCCTTTGCCAACGCCCCTGACGAACCCGCCGTCAATGGCGAGGGTCCACAGCGCGGGCGTTGTTGCGCCGCGCAACGGCGCGCTGTCTAAGCGCTCGCCGACACGAAGTTTGCGATTGCGAAGCGTGACATGGTTGAACGTCCTGCCGACGGGCAGAAACTCGCGCAGGATGATCGCCGCCCGCCGGTAGGACATCTGAGCGCAAAGCGTGGCCTGCAGCAGTTGCAGTTCTGGTGTCGCTCGTTCCCGGAGTAGCGCCGCCAGTGGTGAGCACGGTAACTCTAGAAACCAGGGTGGCTCGCAAGGACACGAAACAATCCTTGGACTTGTGAGATGCACCACGCCGAAGACGGTCTCCACCTTTCGCTGTCGATAGTCTTTGACCGGATTCCATCGGCTACAGCGTTGGCAGACTCGATGCAGCCCGCAGATCTCGTTGGCTTGGGCCGACGCAACTGCCTGCTGCAGCGCATGCATGACCTGCTTACCGTCGCTCAGCGACAGTCCCAGCGAGCTCCCGTCAAACGCCGCGGCCGGGCGCTCGATCTCGGCGACGGTGATCTCGCTGATCTCGCCCCAGTCAGTGACCAGCTGCGCTCGTACGATTACCTTCACATCCACGCTCCAGCCGAATGCCGCGGAGCCGCGAGCCTAGCAGCGCCAAAACGGGAACCCCAAGATTTTTAACGGTCCCGCGATCATGTAAACCGGGGACGGCACGCCTCCGCGCCGCTGAAGGGCAGAGCGGCAAGCGGCTGGTCATCTCCAGTCGAAGATGACCGCTTCAGACTGGCTGCGGCGCCCAGGAATAGCGCCGGAATGACCGCAGTTGCGGAGACCAGACGTTGATCGTTCTCCTGGATGACTGTCGGCTTCATAAGCGGTTGCGCAGCGAGCAGAAAGCGGCGAACGCATCCGTTCGCAGACTTTAAAAGGCAGTCGCTCCTCCAATGGCCTCCCATTGCAGAGGCCAAGTCGTCCCGCCATTCAGAGAGAAGGCGCGATAGACGCGCAAATCTCTGCCCACGCAAAATAGGTGAATTTCCATTCCGTTCGCGGACATTGCCACGGCCGGAGCCGAGACAAACAAACCTTCACCGATTACGGCCCATTGGACATCCCAGTTGCCGCCGCCGTCATAGGAGTGAGCGCGCCATATGCGGTCATCGTCGCCACGAGCGAAGATATGCAGGCTTTTGCCGTTGGCGGACAGCGCCGCGGCTGGGGACGAGGTAAACGTGCCTTCGCCGACGACGACCCACTCGGCGTCCCAGTTACCGCCACCGTCGTAGGAGTGTGCGCGCCAGATGCGCCGGTCTTTGCCGCGTCCAAAGACGTGCAGGCTTGTGCCATCGGCTGAGATACAGGCAGCGGGTCCGGACTCGAAGAGTCCTTCGCCGGTGGGAGCCCACAGAGTATCCCAGCTGTTGCCGCCATCGGAAGAATGTGCGCGCCAGATCTTATTGTCTTCTCCACGCCCGAAAACATGCAGGCTTTGACCTTCGGCGGAGACGCATGCCGCCGGTGACGAATTGAATTTGCCCTCGCCCATCGGAGACCAGGCGACGTCATAATTTGAGCCGTCGTCCGGTGACCGTGCACGCCAGATCCGGTTGTCGCCGCCACGCCCAAAGACGTGAAGCGTTTGCGGTAGCTGACCCTTGATGAAGAATTTGTGGGTGACGCAGGCCGCCGGCCCGGATAGAAAAGTTCCGTTGGGTAGTTGGTTCCAAGGTTCGGGCCATCCATTGTTCTTCGGGACCGGAGACGCCGTCCGCTGAAATCCGAGCTGTGCTGTGCGCGTGAAGACATCGACGCGATCAGGTGAATTGAAGGTCGCCGCGAGAATGTCGTTGGGCGAGGTGGGGCTGGACCCGCGATGGAATCTTGCGGAGAGTCCGAACCAGACATCGCGGGCGTTGTGGTATTCGGGCGGATGACCGGAGCCCCAGCCCATGTTGCATTCGAAGTAGTCTCCAACGTCTTCGAGCTCGTTGCCGTTTTGCTGCTGCCAGAGCACGTAGGCGTAGGCCAGCGGATAGTGCAGGTCCCAGGCGAGGAGGCCGATTCCGGTCACGCCCGGAACGCCGTCCTGAATTCCCTTGGCGAGCAGCTTGCCGCTGTGTTTCCAGTCCGTCGCCCCGCCAGGAGCAACGACGTGCGCGGCGGAGTAGTAGCACGTTACAAACTGCTGGCCGAATTCATTGTTGGGAGCAGGGAGCGGATTGACGATGCGGCCCACATATTCCTGGAAGGCGCTGACCAACTGGTCGGGCGGCGTGGCACCCTGGTCGGTGGTGGCGAAGCAGATCGTGTTGGAGAGGTTGTACAGATCGTTGTAGAGCGGCACCACGATGGCTTCGTTGTCGGTGCCATCGGTGCTTATGGGGGCATCCTGGTCGCGCAGGCTCTCGTAGACGAAACGGAAGTTGTGCGCGTCGCCCGCGCCGCTCTTAAGGCGGTAGAAAACCCCCGGGACGCCATTGGCGTCCCACCAGCCGAAGAGCATGGACAACGCGGTCGGGCCACAGCCATCGAGCGGGCACCAGGCGGCATTGCTGATCTGGTTGTATTGCCGCTGGTCGCCGCCCCACCCGGTACCGGCGGCCCAATAAGTCTTGCTGACGGGGGCATCGCGCACGACCGCATCGCTCGCCGACGCGGCGCCGACCGTAATGATGTAAGAGTCGATCGCGCCGGACTGCTCCTGTAGCCGGACGAGAACGCTGCCCGGACTTGCGCCAATGACCTGAATGCCGCCTTTTGGCAAGGTGGCAATTCGGATGATTTCTACCGGCCGGAGCCCAACTTCATCCGCGGACGCGAAGACTTTGCCGGTGAGGAATTGCTGCGTCTGGCCGACATTGACCAGCAGGGGCGGGTTTCTGACTCCCCTCGCAAGACGCCACGCTGCCGCAGTCTCCACGGCGCGCAGCTTGCGAATCCGCATGCGCTCCGGGTTGCTCTGAACGTCGGCCTTGAGGTCGGCATAGCTAGCGGCGGCGGCCGCGTTGATTTTGGGCCGGTCGGGCTGCCTGGTCTCGAAGGTGTCGCTCTGAATCTCAACGACGGGGCCGGCAGGGAGTAATCCGGAGAACGTAAGCGGCGCGCTGCCCAACTGGGTCAGTTTGGCTCCCGCGGCATCTTCGCCGACCACATAGCCGGGCCCGAAGCGCATGAATCGCTTGATCGGTCCCGCCCCGACGACGGCGGGGACGCGGTCGGTCTTGGTAGCGCCGCTTGTGGAGAACTCCGGTATGGGATAGTCCTCTTCGGTGAGTGAGACCAGGATGTATCCGCGCGTCTGCTCGGGCGCGCCGACGACGGCGGGGCCAATCATGCGGAGCTCGACGTAGGCCGGCTCTTTGCCGCCCAGATGCGCTGGGTCGTGGACGTATCGAGCCGTGGGCGCGATGGAAACCCGAGCCCAGTCGTGGACTGAGCCTTGCACCGCGTTGGAGAAACCCCGGACGTGCTTGTTCGCGACGTCGAGTACGAAAGAGGCCAGACTGCTGACTGCAACCTCAACGGACGGATCGATCAGACTGGGCACGTGCTTGCCTCCTTCGCCGCATTAATTCGCAGCGCTCCAACACAAAGACGTTGTGCGCACTCAGAAGGGATCACGACGCTGCGAAAAAAATTGATCTTGTTCGCGCAAGCACAGGTTCGACTCGCAGCCGCATATGCAGCGCGGGGAGTGTTCGAGCCTCGCCTTGTCACTTTGCTCGTTCTGGCGCTGCCTCGTGCCTACGCCCGCAACGCCTTTGCGTTTGATCACCTGCTGCCATTGGAGGCCCTCGCATGGGGTGGTCTCGGTTTGCGTGTAAATCGTAGCGGTCTCACCCCCGGTCAAACCCTCAGTTCAATCCGCATCTTGCGGCTCGGGAACTTGGTCTCGCACGGTTGACTTCCAAAACCGATCAAATTCGGCCCGCCAAATGCGCTGAAGACGGTCGTCCGATCTCTTCGGTGCGCCAGTGGCAGGACTCCAAGCGCAATCGAGGGTGTACCCGACCACCAAACCGGTACGATTTGCACGCAAACCGAGATCACCCCTGGCGGCGCTCGGTTCAAGTCCGTCGAAGAGACGTCATCCCTGACCCCCCGAATGCGGGGTTCCCCCCAACCTGACCCAGTCAGATACTGTTCTTTACAAACCCAGTCTTCGCCGTGTCAGTCTCGCTGGGTTGACGCGCGTAGCCAGGCATAAGGCAAGCCTCGATTGCCTCGATTTCGAGGAGCACAACGATGGAAACGACATCAACGAGGCCGACCGGGCGCTCTTTTCGCATGCTTGGGCCCGCCCTTGCAAGCATGGCAATGGCGTGCGCGAGCCTCAACGCTCATGCCGTCCTGACGCTCAACGCGGCCGGAATCGCCGAGGGTTTCGCTCTCTCGACGTTCTATACCGATCCGGGCGCGAACTTGGGGCTCATCGACGCCGTCAACGCGCCCGACGGATCGATCATCGGTTCGGGGTATGGGCGAGGTCAGGTGTTCAAGTTTCCGGACATCGACGGGCAATCGTTCGGCAGCGCGCTCCTGAGCGCCACCCCGGGGGGAACGCCGACAGGAATCGCTTCGGTCGGCGGACACGTCTATGTGGGACTCCTGGGCGGGAGCTACTACGACGTCAACACGACGACATTGAGCTTTACCCAGGTCGCGCTTTCCGGCACGGTCAACGCCCGATACGGCCTGTGGGGCAACCAGACCAACGGCCATCTGCTGGCCAGCACCACTCAAGGTCTGCTGGACATCAATCCTCTGACGGGGACGTTTACCACGGTCGGGCTGCCTCCCGGCAACACTGATGGCGTGACCATTTCTCCGGATGGTTCAATCGTCTACAACGAGACCAACAGCACCTCGATCTTCGGCTACAGCCTGCTTTCCCCCGACCCGACGGTGCCCGTGTTTTCGGCGACAGGCCTTCCGGGCGGTCCCGACGGGACGGGCATCATCAGTGGTGGGCTGCTCAATGGCGACATCGTCGTCAACAACAACGACGGCACCGTCGGCGTGATCGACAAGCTTACCGGTATCGAGACGATCATCGCCACCGGCGGGTCGCGCGGCGATCTGGTCGGCCCGGACGGGAGCAACGGAACGCTGCTGCTTAGCAGCACCGATCAGATGTATCGCCTGTCGTGCGGAGCGAATTGCGCTATCGGATCGGTGCCTGTCGTGCCTGAGCCGACCACCGTCGCACTCTTGGGCGTTGGTCTTGCCGGCCTGTGGCTGCGCAGACGAACTGCACGGCGCGATACCGCTGCGCGTCTCGTCTAGATTGCGCGTGCTCGTAATTCTTCGCCTCCGCTCATTCTCGAGCGCGACGTGAGGGTCTACAAACACGACCTTTGCTTAGTGGCACTCGTCCGCCCAGCTTCGTGCCAACGACGTGAGGATTCGTCGTTCGATCAGGGCGTGCCTCCACCTTACCCACCGGCGCGCCAGCGATTCGTGCGCCGGCATTCATTCATCTGCAGGCACTGAGAGCGACCCTTGCTCATCGTCGAGATCATTTTGCGCGAGCGACCCTTGAGTCGCTGCGTCGGCTTTTGGGCAGGCAAAGGCGAGTTGGCGGCTGACCGCAATGGGTCGAGGCCGTGTGAAAAAGCGTTGAGCGCCACGCCGCGCAATACAGGGATCCGCTTAGAACGGCCAGGAAGCGATTTTCTGGACCTCGCCAATGGTCCGAGCACCACAGAAAATGCTCTGCGGCCGCGTTTTCACACAGCCTCGGCCGATTCCGGATCTTAGACGTGCTCAGAGCACGAGGGTCGCCAGCGACTGACAACGAATAGCGTTTATCTGACGCCGCACCGAAGCATGCCCAGTGAGCCGATGCCATTGGCGTCGGGTAAACCTCGTTGGACTGAATCGCCACTCGGTGATGGCGTGCGGGGCTCTTGGGGAATTTAAGGCTCAGGCGGCCGTTTGAGCAGCGGCAATGCGGTCGCGGCGGTTGCTCGTGTCGTTGGCGAGCCGTTCGGCCGGGAGCGCAGGCTGGGCGCGCGGCGGTTGGACACACGACGAGAGCAGGCGAATGCCGCGCGACAACCCGCGGGCACGAGCCTGTCCACTACAGCGTCTGGCGCTGCAGTGGTAGAACACCGCGGTGACTGTGCTGCACGCAGTCACGGCGGGCCCCTGCACTGGGCTTGAGCACGCGGGCCGGTGCTGCGCGTTGGAGCCAGCACCTCGATCGTCAGCCAGCGGCCGCGCCGGCAATGCGAGCACGCAGAGATGTCGATGCCGGCCACACGCTTGAGGAAGGCGGCGGCATCTTCACGCGCCTGCGCG
>JBDTIO010000676.1:0-3485 GCA_039936375.1 Caldimonas sp.
GCGATCGAGATCGTCGACGACCGCGCCTGCGACTACAAGTCGCTCGACGTCTTTTCGCTCGTCGCCGACAACGCCTGGAATGCCGGCATCGTCCTCGGCGAGTTCAGGACTTCATGGCCTGCGCTCGCTGATGTGCAAGGCGCGGTCACCGTCGACCATGACGCCGTTCTCGATCGCGGGTGCGGCAGCGACGTGCTCGGCCAGCCGCTGCTGCCGGTGGTCTGGCTCGCCAATCATCTCGCCGGGCGCGGCACTCATCTCGCGGCCGGCGAGATCGTGATGACCGGCAGCATGGTGACGACCAAGTTCCCGCACGGGTCGGGTCACTATCGATTCGACGTCGGCGACCTCGGCGCCGTGGAGCTGACCCTGACGGGCTGAGCGACAAGCTGCGTTATCGGCGGAAGTCCAGTCTGCCGTGGCTCCAGCAGCCCTCGATCCGCCGCGGGTCGACGATCAAGCCGACCCAGGGCCGCGTGATGGACAGGTCGCCTAGGTTGACGTAGCGGCCGCGCAGTGTGTTCGGCCCATCGCGACGCGCATCGACGAGGGCCTGCCGTGCACCGTCGCTCCAGTCGAACAGGATGAAGACGCGCTCGCCGACCGTCTCCAGCCGGGCGGTGCCCGCTTTCCAGCGTTCCGGCGTGTCGCTCGCAATCGACGGGTCGGCGCCGCCATTCCAGCGGCTCGACCACGTCCCTTGCAGCGGTTCGTGTCTCTCGCCTGTGGGCGCGCCGCTCCACGCTGGCGCGTTCGGGTCGTCGTCGAGACCGCACAGGTCGACGCCGGCGGCGAACTCCTCGACGTCCTTGGCGTCGGGGTCAGGGGCGTCGGCAACGCCGAACGGGTTTCTCGATCCAGGAAACGCGGGCTGCATGGGAATCGAACCTCGGGACGCGCCGTGAATGTCGGCGACGTGCATCCTGCGGCCGCCTCTACGACCCGGCCCGTCAATTGCGGACATGCAGGCGTCTGGAGCCTGTCAACGCTGTGGGAGAGCTCGCGCCGGTGTCGCGCGGGCCCTAGGGGTTAGCGAGAGGATTGGCGGATTCTGCCGCCGAATCCCGCTCTTCCAAGCGACGGCGCCGAGACAGGTGCCGGTCGCTCGACAAGCTTCGGAGGAAAACGACATGACCCATGCCTTCAACACCCGGGGAACCGCCCGCACGGCGGGCTGCATCCGGATTGCCGCACTGGCCGCGGCGCTGACGATGACCTTCGCCACCGCGTCCGCCGACGATGGAAGTCGCGCCGGCCCGACCCAGCAGCGCGACAGGAATGCCAGTGGCACGGCCTTGACGATCAGCACGGCCGGACCGATCGACCCGAACGGCCTCTTCTTCAGGAGCCTGGGCACGAACGGTCGCAGCTGCGGCACCTGCCATGAGGCGGCCGAAGGCTGGTCGGTCACGCCACAGGGCATTCGCGAGCGCTTCGACGCGACCCGCGGCACCGACCCGATCTTTCGCCTCAACGACGGCGCCGTGTCGCCGCACGCCGACGTCTCGACCTTGCAGAAGCGCGAGCGCGCCTACGGCATGCTGCTGAGCAAGGGCCTGATCCGGGTCGGCATCGGCATCCCCGCGACCGCGCAGTTCGAGCTCGCGCACGTTGACGACCCCTATGGCTACGCATCGGCCAACGAGCTGTCGCTGTTTCGCCGGCCGCTCGCCGCGACCAACCTGCGCTTTCTCAGCACCGTGATGTGGGACGGACGCGAGACCTTTCGCGACAACACGTCGACCGACTGCCTGTTCGGCACGACCACCTGCTTCGCCTCGCTGCATTTCGATCTGGCGGACCAGGCGAACTCGGCCACGCTTGGCCACGCGCAAGCGGCCGGCCCACTCAGCCAACTCCAAAGCGACGCGATCGTCGCCTTCGAGCTCGGGCTCTTCACGGCCCAGATTCGCGACGACGATGCCGGGCACCTCACTGCGTACGGCGCCAATGGCGGGCCGGTGGCGCTGGCGGCGCAACCTTCGTATTTCGGAATCAACGACACGCTGGCCGGCGACTACCGCACGCACCAGAGCTTTAATCCGATCGCGATGACGCTCTTCAACGCCTGGCAGTCGTATATCCCCGATGCGCGCCGCCCCGACGAGGAAGGGCGCGACCGCGGCGTCGCCGTGGCTCGCCGAGCGGTCGCCCGCGGCGAGGCGCTGTTCAACACCAAGCCGATCCTGATCACGAGCGTCAAGGGCCTCAACGACGACCTCGGAGTGGCCACGATCCTCGGCAACTGCACGACCTGCCACAACGCGCCCAACGCCGGCGATCACTCGGTGCCGCTGCCGCTCGACATCGGCCTGGCCGACGCCAGCCGCCGCAGCGCCGACATGCCGCTCTACACGCTGCGCAACAAGACGACCGGCGAGACCGTGACGACCACCGATCCGGGGCGCGCCCTCATCACCGGACAGTGGAAGGACATCGGCCGCTTCAAGGGTCCGACGCTGCGCGCCCTGGCCACCCGTGCGCCGTACTTCCACAACGGCTTCGCCAAGAACCTGAACGAGGTGGTCAAGTTCTACAACGATCGCTTCAACATCGGCCTCACCGAGCAGGAAAAAGAGGACCTGGTCGCCTTCCTCAAGGCGCTGTAGCGCGCATCAGGCGCCTCTTACCCGCCTGAACCGCGTCCTTTCGCGACGCTGAAACGTCCTTGCATGGGAGCGGGCATCCTGCCCGCATTCCATGAAAGGATCAGGTCGTGAAACACGTGGTGAGCTACAAGGTGAAGGCCGACCGGGTGGCCGAGAACGAACGCGCCGCGGCGGCGGTCTACGAGGCGCTTCGCCAAGCCTGACCGGTGGGGCACCTCGCGCCGGCCTGGTTCGACGGCCGCGATGTGCTCGCGGTGCTGGCCGATGCGCGAAGCGACACGCCGCGCTACTTCATCGAGCTGACCTGGATCGGCGAGCGCGTCGCGTCGATCCGGGACTTCCGCTATGTTTCCTGCATCGCGCAAGAAGGCGCATTTCAACTCGAGGCCACACCATGAACACCGAGCTCCTGTATCTGCTGCTGACCGCCCTCCTCACCGGCCTGCTCTGGGTACCGGTGGTGATCGGCTACGTGGCCTCGCGCGGCGTCCTGACATCGGACACCTACAAGGTGGCGCCGACGTCGCCCTTGCCCGACTGGGTCAACCGGGCCAATCGAGCCCACGTGAACGCGGTCGAGAACTTCGCGCCGTTCGCGGCGGTGGTGCTGGTCGGCCAGGCCGCCGGCCTGCACAGCGCGACGACCGCTGCCTGCGCCGCGATCTACTTCTACGCCCGACTGGCGCATGCCGTGGTGCATATCAGCGGCACCGGCTTGCTCAAGGCGCGAACGGTGCTGTTCACGATCGCCTGGGTCGCCTTCCTGGTCTACGCCATCGCCCTGCTGCGACACGCCTTCTGAGAGGCGACCCTTCGCCTCGGCGGCGCTCCGGCGGGAGAATGGCCGCGCCGACGCATCGAGAAGGAACATCCATG
>JBDTIO010000677.1:0-7703 GCA_039936375.1 Caldimonas sp.
AGCGGATGCACCTTCAACAGCTCGGGTGGCGCCAGCATCGTCTTCGGATCGCGCTCGTATTTCTTGATCTCGTACGGAACGCCGAGCTCCTCGAGCAGCCAGAGAACGCGCTGCGAGCGCGAGTTGTTGAGGTGGTGGACGGTGATCATCGCGGCTCGTGTTGAATGTCGGTCGCAGCGATTGTGCGTCGTTCGCCGATGCGCGCTTCGATGGCGCCAGCGATGCGGGGCGCCTCGATGGCGATCTCGCGCAGGGCGCCGGTCGAAGGATTCCTGAAGCCGACGAAGAAGAGGCCCGGGATGGCCGTCTCCTCGGCGAAACGATGCGGCCGGCCGCGCGGGTCGGCGATCGCCTCGAAGCCTTCGATTATTGCGCCCAGCGCCGGCGAATAGCCTGTGGCCAGCACGATCGCTTCGAACGGATGCGTCGCGCCATTGACGAAGCGCACGCCCTCGGCGAGCACGCTTTCGACGCCGGGAACGACCCGGATGCGCCCGGCCTTGACCATCGCGATGGTGCCGATGTCGAGCATGGGGATGCGGCCCGACTGCTCGATCATCCGATTCGGGCCGATGCGCGGCCGCACGATGCCCCACCTCGACAGATCGCCCACGGCCAGGCTCATCACCGCCGTCGCGATGGCATCGCGCAGCCCGATCGGCAGGGGCGACAGCAGGATGCCGGTCTGTTGCGTCGACCGCCCGAAGAGGTCGCGCGGCACCACGTGCACCGGTCCGCGCACGACCATCGCCACCTCGACGCCCTGCTCGGCCAGGTCGAGCGCGATCTCGGCGCCCGAGTTGCCGCAGCCGACGACGAGCGTGCGCTTGCCCGCGTACGGCGCCGGATCGACGTAGTCGCAGGCATGGACGACGCTGCCGGCGAAGCCTTCGAGGCCCGGCAGCGCCGGCCGGTTCGCGCTGCCGTTGTAGCCGGTCGCCACGACGACGAAGCGCGGCGAGAGCGGGCAGGCTGAGGTGTCGATCGCGAAGCGCTCGCCATCGCGTCGCAGGCGCCGGACCGTGACCCCGAAGCGCGGCGCGACAGCGTGCTCGGCGGCGTAGCGTTCGAGGTACGCAACGACCTGGGCCCGCGACGGATAGACCGGCGCCGAGTCCGGCCAGGGCGTCAGCGGCAGCCCGGAGAAACGCTTCGGGGTGTGCAGGTGCAGGCGCCGGTAGTGACGGCGCCAGGTAGATGCCACCGATGCATCGCGCTCGAGCACGATGTGTGCGAGGCCGCGCCGGTGCAGACATGCCGAGACGGCCAGGCCCGCAGGCCCGGCGCCGATCACCACGATGTCGTTTTCGGCCACGTCGCGCGCCACTTCATGCGGCGACGATCGTAAGCGAGCCCGCAACGGCGTCGACGGCGCGGCGAAGCGCGGCTAAATTGACATCTTCGCGCGCACGCCGTCGGCGGCCATGTCGGCGCCGCGGCCTTCCATCACGATCTCGCCGCGTTCCATCACCAGGTAGCGATCGGCCAGCTCCTCGGCGAAGTCGTAATACTGCTCGATCAGCACGATCGCCATACGCTGCGGCTTGCCACCGACCGGCAAGCCCGTGTCGGCGAGCATGCGGATGACGCGGCCGATGTCCTTGATGATCGACGGCTGGATGCCCTCGGTCGGCTCGTCGAGCACGAGCAGGCGCGGCCTGGCGGCGAGCGCACGGGCGATCGCGAGCTGCTGCTGCTGGCCGCCCGAGAGGTCGCCGCCGCGGCGATGCAGCATCTGCTTCAACACCGGGAAAAGCTCGAACAGCTCGTGCGGCATCGGCGTCGAGCCCCGCTTATAGGCCAGGCCCATCGCCATGTTCTCCTGCACCGTCAATCGGGCGAAGATCTCGCGGCCCTGCGGCACATAGCCGATGCCGCGGCGCACCCGCTGATACGGCGTCTCGTTCGTGATGTCGGTGCCCTCGAAGGCGACGCGCCCCGAGCGCACCGGCACGACGCCCATCAAGCTCTTCAGCAGCGTCGTCTTGCCGACGCCATTGCGGCCGAGGACGACTGTCACTTCGCCGACCGCCGCCTCGAGCGACACGCCGCGCAGGATGTGCGAGCCACCGTAGTACTGGTTGATCGACTCGACCTTCAGCAGCGGCGCCGACTCATCGGCCAAGATAGACCTCGACCACTTTCTCTTCGGCCTGCACCTCGGCCAGCGAGCCTTCGGCCAGCACGCGGCCCTCGTGCAACACCGTCACCTTCTTCGCCGCATTCCCGTGCGTCAGCGCATGGATGAACTTCATGTCGTGCTCGACCACCACCAGCGAATGACTGCCTTCGAGCGACAGGAAGAGCTCGGCGGTGCGATCGGTTTCCTCGTCGGTCATGCCGGCGACCGGCTCATCGAGCAGCAGCAGCTTCGGGTTCTGCATCAGCAGCATGCCGATCTCGAGCCACTGCTTCTGGCCGTGCGAGAGCATGCCCGCGGTGCGCTGCGCATGATCCTTCAGGTGGATGAGCGTCAGCATCGTGCCGATGCGGTCGAGCTGCTCGCCGGAGAGGCGAAAGAACACCGAGGCGCGAACGCCGCGGTCGGCCTTCAGCGCCAGCTCGAGGTTCTCGAACACCGAGAGGTTCTCGAACACGGTGGGCTTCTGGAACTTGCGGCCGACGCCGACCGAGGCGATCTCGTTCTCGCGCAGGCGCAGCAGGTCGATCGTCGAGCCGAAGAAACAGCGGCCTGCGTCGGGACGCGTCTTGCCGGTGATGACGTCCATCATGGTCGTCTTGCCGGCGCCGTTCGGGCCGATGATGCAGCGCAACTCGCCGGCGCTGATGCTCATCGACAGCGCGTTCAGGGCCTTGAAACCGTCGAAGCTGACGGTGATGTCGTCGAGATAGAGGATGGCGCCGTGGGCGACATCGAGCTCACCAGGCTGGACGAGGCGCGAATAGCTGGCGACCCGCCCGCCCGAGGTGACGCTGGCGCGAGCCAGCGCCCGTTGCTCGGCCTCGCGACGCGCCCGGGCCCCGGCGCGCATCAGGTCGGGGGTCATGACGCGGAGCCCTCTTCCTTGCGGACGTTGCGGCCAAGGAGCGCCAGGAGCTTCTGGTGCCGGAAGAGGCCGACGATGCCGCCCGGCAGGAACAGCGTCACGGCGATGAAGAGCGCACCCAGGAAATACAGCCAAATCTCGGGAAACACCTGCGTGAACCAGCTCTTCGCGCCGTTGACGAAGAAGGCGCCGATGATCGGGCCGATCAGCGTCGCGCGGCCGCCGACCGCGGTCCAGATGGCGATCTCGATCGACGCTGCTGGCGTCATCTCGCTCGGGTTGATGATGCCCACTTGCGGCACGTAGAGGGCGCCGGCGATGCCGCACATCACCGCCGAGAGCGTCCAGATCACCAGCTTGTAGCGGATCGGGTCGTAGCCGGTGAACATGACGCGGCTCTCGGCATCGCGGATCGCCTGCAGGACACGCCCGAACTTGCTGGCCACGATCGCCCGGGCCATGAGGAAGAAGGCGATCAGCGTGCAGCCGGTGATGACGAAGAGGGCCATCCGCATCTGCGGCGTCGCCATCGGAACGCCGAGAATGCGCTTGAAGTCGGTGAAGCCGTTGTTGCCGCCGAAGCCGGTTTCGTTGCGAAAGAAGAGCAGCATCATCGCGAAGGTCATGGCCTGCGTGATGATCGAGAAGTACACGCCCCTGATGCGCGAGCGAAAGGCGAAGAAGCCGAAGACGAAGGCGAGCAGGCCGGGCGCCAGGACGACGAGCGCCATCTGGGCGACGAACGAGTTCGACACTGCCCAGTCCCAGGGAAACTCCTTCCAGTTGAGGAAGACCATGAAGTCGGGCATGTCCATGCGGTACTGACCGTCGCGGCCGATCTGGCGCATGAGGTACATGCCCATCGCGTAGCCGCCGAGGGCGAAGAAGACACCGTGGCCGAGCGAGAGGATGCCGGTGTAGCCCCAGATCAGGTCCATCGCCAGGGCACAGATCGCGTAGCACATGATCTTGCCGATCAGCTGCACCGAGTATTCGCTCAGGTGAAAGACGCTCCCCGAGGGCAAGAGCAGGTTCGAGACTGGCACCAGCACGGCGACGACGACGAGCGCCAGCGTCACCCCGAGCCAGCCACGGGGCCCGAACAGCGAACGGCGCGGCGGCGCCTGGTGGCTCGGCAGCGGCAAGATGGCACTCATGGCACGATCCTCACGCTTCGGCGCTCCGCCCCTTCATCGCGAAGAGGCCCGAGGGCTTTTTCTGGATGAAGACGACGATCAAGACCAGGACCATGATCTTGGCGAGCACCGCGCCGGTGAGACCCTCGAGGAACTTGTTGAGCACGCCGAGGCCGAGCGCCGCGACCACCGTCCCGGCGAGCTGGCCGACGCCACCGACAACGACGACGAGAAACGAGTCGACGATGTAGCTCTGCCCGAGGTCGGGCCCGACATTGCCGATCTGCGAGAGGGCGCAGCCGGCCAGGCCGGCGATGCCGGCGCCGAACGAGAACGCGACCGTGTCGACCCGTGCAGTGTCGACACCGACGCATGAGGCCATGCGCCGGTTCTGCGTCACGCCGCGCACGAACAGTCCGAGGCGCGTCTTGGCGATGAGCAGGGCGACGCCGCCGAGGACCAGGGCGGCGAAGACGATGATGGCGATGCGGTTGTACGGCAGGACGAGGTTGCTCATGATCTCGACGCCGCCGGAGAGCCAGCGCGGGTTCTCGACGAGCACGTTCTGCGCGCCGAAGAGCGTGCGGACCGTCTGCTGCAGGACCAGGCTGATGCCCCAGGTGGCGAGCAACGTCTCGAGCGGCCGGCCGTAGAGGAAGCGGATGACGCCGCGCTCAAGGATTGCGCCGACCAGCGCCGAGACGAGGAAGGCGGCCGGGATCGCGGCGACGATGTAGGCATCGAAGATGCCCGGCAGGTAGTGGCGAAACAGGTTCTGCACGACGTAGGTCGCGTAGGCGCCGATCATCATCAACTCGCCGTGCGCCATGTTGATGACGCCCATGAGCCCGTAGGTGATCGCCAGGCCGAGGGCGACGAGCAGCAGCACCGAGCCGAGCGAGATGCCGGTGAAGACGACGCCGAGGCGCTCGCCCCAGGCGAGGCGGCCGCGCACCGCGTCGCGGGCCTGCTGCAGGGCGACGCGGACGTCGGGATCGCTCTCGCCGCCGGCGGCGAGCCGCTCCTGAAGCAGGTTGGCCACGCTGCTCTGGCTGCTCGTGCCGAGCTCCTTCGCCGCGGCCAGACGCCGGTCGCGGTTGGCCGAGGTGACGAGCAGGGTGGCACGCATACGCGTGAGGCGGTCCTTGAGACCCGGGTCGGTTTCCCGGGCGAGCGCCTTCTCGACAAGCGGCAGCTGCGCCTCGTCGAGGGAGGCCTTGCTCAAATCGCCCACCGCGGCACTGCGCAGCGCCGGGTCGGGCGACGCCAGCTGCAGCACCGCGAGGACGGCTTTGAGCGCGCCGCGCATGCGGTTGTTGTTGCTCACGTCTTCGGCGGCATCAGACAGCGTCGCCGGGGCGCCGCTCGCAGCGTCGCTCGTCTTGCCGTCGTGAACGACGTAGGCCCTGTCGCCTGCGACCTTCACTTCGTCGTCGAGCAGGGACTGTACGAAGGCCGCGAGGCCGGGATCCCCCCCTGCCGCGGCCGCCGTCAGCGCGGCGATTCGCGCGTCGTTGTCTCCGGCCGAGATGGCCAGGGTTTGCTGCGAGGTGAGCGCCTGCGCGGCGCCGACGACGAGGAGAAGAAGTGCAGCGCAGCAGCCTCGCAGCAGCATTCGCACGCAGGATCCTTACTTCTTCTCGGGCTCGTCCTTCTTGCCCTTGTCTTCGGGGATGTACGGGCTCCACGGCTGCGCCTTGACCGGCGGCGTCTTCCAAACCACGTTGAACTGGCCGTCGGCCTTGATTTCGCCGATGAACACGGGCTTGTGCAGGTGATGGTTCTTCGGATCCATCTCGAGCGTGTACCCATCAGGCGCCTTGAAGGTCTGGCCGGCCATCGCCGCGATCACCTTGTCGGTGTCGGTCGACTTGGCCTTCTCGACCGCCTGCTTCCACATGTGCATGCCGACGTAGGTGGCTTCCATCGGGTCGTTGGTCAGGGGCTTTTCGGTCTGGCCGGGAATGTTCTTGGCCTTGGCGTAGGCGGACCATTCCTTGATCCATGCGGCGTTCGCCGGGTTCTTGATCGACATGAAGTAGTTCCACGCCGACAGGTCGCCGACCAGCGGCTTGGTGTCGACGCCGCGCAGTTCTTCCTCGCCGACCGAGAAGGCGACGACCGGAACGTCGGTCGCCTTCATGCCCTGGTTGCCGAGCTCCTTGTAGAAGGGAATGTTGGAGTCGCCGTTGATCGTCGAGATCACCGCCGTCTTCTTGCCTTCGGAGGCGAACTTCTTGATCTTGCCGATGATGGTCTGATAGTCGGAATGGCCGAACGGCGTGTACTCCTCCAGGATGTCGGCGTCGGTGATGCCCTTGCTGTGCAGGAACGAGCGCAGGATCTTGTTGGTGGTACGCGGATAGACGTAGTCGGTGCCCAGCAGCACGAAGCGCTTGGCGGAACCGCCGTCCTTGCTCATCAGGTACTCGACCGCAGGAATGGCCTGCTGGTTCGGCGCCGCGCCGGTGTAGAACACGTTCTTGCTCAGCTCTTCACCCTCGTATTGCACCGGGTAGAAGAGCAGGCTGTTGGTTTCCTCGAACACCGGCAGCACCGACTTGCGCGAGAGGCTGGTCCAGCAGCCGAAGACGACGGCGACCTTGTCCTGCGTGATGAGCTGCTTGGCCTTTTCGGCGAAGAGCGGCCAGTTCGACGCCGGGTCTACGACGACGGCCTCGAGCTGCTTGCCCATGACACCGCCGCTCTTGTTGATCTCGTCGATGGTCATCAGGACCATGTCCTTCAGCGCCGTCTCGGAGATCGCCATCGTTCCCGACAGCGAGTGCAACACGCCGACCTTGATCGTGTCGGCGGCGAAGGCCGGCAGGCTGATGAGGCCCGACGCAGCCAGGGCTGCGCAGGCGGCTTTGAGCGCGAAGCGACGTTTCATGAGCACAACTCCCGGAGGGTTTCGAATGTGAAAAAGGCAACCGACGATTCGCCGGCGAAGAGTCCCTTCAGCAAGGGCTATGCCACGCGCGGGCGGCACGGCGGCAGGTGTCGTTGGTGCCGCGATGCAAGAATCTCGCGCACCACCGCCGGGCGAGGCACTGCACCAAGTTGGCAGACGCGCGAATCTCTTCCGTGCGCTTTGAGGCGCGATCGGCCGGCGCGTGTTCGACCGCGCCGGATCGGCCCCCACCATCCCTTAGAGTTCGCTTCCCCGTCCGTCCGCCTTGAAGTTCCGATCATGAAGCGCGAGTTCGACGCGACCATCGCCATCCCGCCCGCAGAGCAGGTCGAGTTCTCGCTGGCCGCGATCGAGCGGGCCGACGACGAGCACGACCCGAGCGCGCTGCTGATTGACGACGACATCAGCTTCGATGCGCTGCACGCCGACCCGCGCTGGCCTCGACGGGTCGCGAAGGTGCGGGCGCCACGCGAAGGGCGTGGCGCCGCCTGAGCCTGCCCTGATGCGGCCCGGGCGGCAAGCCGCGCTTGCCGGCCGTGGCTTCTGGTGGGCCTGCGCCATCGTCGCGCCCGGCGTCGCGCTCGGCGTCGCGGCCGCCGGCTTCGGCATCGCCGCGCGCGATCCACTTGCCGATGTCGCGTCGAT
>JBDTIO010000678.1:0-2619 GCA_039936375.1 Caldimonas sp.
TCGAGAAGGCGACCGAGCTCGGCGCCGTGGCGATCCAGCCGCTCGTCTGCGAGCGCTCGGTGGTGCGGCTTGCCGGCGATCGTGCCGAAACGCGCGGCCGGCACTGGAGCGCGGTCGCCGCGTCGGCGAGCGAGCAGTGCGGGCGCGTTCGCGTGCCGAGCATCGGTGCGCCGATGAAGCTCGACGCGTGGCTACGCGCACTCGACCGCGACGCGAGACGCCTGGTGCTCAGCTTCGATGCGAATGCCGCCTCGCTGGCGACGCTCGCCGCAGCGGCGCCGGCTTTGTCGACGCGGCCGTTCGTGATTCTCAGCGGCCCGGAGGGCGGGCTCGGGCCCGGCGAAGAATCGGCCGCCGTCGCCGCCGGTTTCGTCCCCGTCTCGCTCGGACCGCGCGTGCTTCGCGCCGACACCGCACCGCTGGTGGCAATGGCCTGGCTGGGCATGGCCGCCGAATCGGAACGGCGATGAATCGCAAGCTCCTGCTGCTCGCGTTGTACGTGCTCGGCATGTTCGTGCCGAGCTTTTTCTCGGCAGCCTGATCAAGCGTTTCGGTGCACTGCGCATCATGGCCGTCGGCGTCGTGCTCAACGTGATCTGCATCGGCGTGGCACTCAGCGGCGTCGAGCTGATGCGCTTTCTGGTGGCCCTCTTCACGCTCGGTGTCGGCTGGAATTTTCTCTTCATTGGTGGCACCCTCGCTCTTCACGAGCGCCTATCGGCCCGAGGAAAAGACGAAAGCGCAGGCGGCGATGGACACGGCGGTCTTCTCGACCATGACCCTCACCTCGTTCAGCTCCGGCGCCCTGGTGACGATGCAGGGTTGGGCCTGGCTCAACTTCGGCTCGATCGTTCCGGTGACGGTCTGCGCCGGCGTCTTGCTCTGGTTCGCCGCGGCGCGGCGGCGCCCGCTCGTCGTCGTTGCCTGATCAGCGCGCCGAGCCGGCGACGAGCTCGAAGCGAAAGAGGCGGCATTCGATCGGCCCGTTCCACATCGGCACGCGGCGCGATTCCTTCAGCCGCATGGCGCTCGGCAGCTTCATGTCGGGGCTCAGGATCCACGCCGTCCAGCCGGCCGGGTGCGCGGTGTAGGCGTGCTTCCAGTGCGTCGCGAGACGGGCGAAGAAGTCGCCCGGCGTGGCCCGGTCTTCGGCTGATTCGCGGCTCGGCGCACGGCCGCTTGCGGCCTTGCCGCCGACGTCGATGCGCTCGCCGTACGGCGGATTCATGATCAACGTGCCCGGCAGATCGGCGGGTAGCGTCGGTGCCGGCCGCTCGAGCGCGTCGCCGCCGTTGAAAACGACGGCGTGCGCGACGCCGGCGCGCTCGGCATTGCGTCGCGCGAAGTCGACCATGCGAAACGACAGGTCGCTGGCGAAGATCGGCACCTGCGGCGTGCGCACGCGTTCGCGTGCATGACTGCGCAGGCGCTGCAGTTCGGCGCGCGGTTCGGCGCCGCTGAACGGCAACAGCTTTTCGAAGCCGAAGCGGCGCAGCGCGCCCGCTGCCATGCCGCAGGCGATCTGCGCCGCCTCGATGGCGATCGTTCCCGAGCCGCAGCACGGATCGTGCAGCGCGCCGCCGGCCTCGGGCATGCCGCGCCAGCCGGCGGCGGCGAGCATCGCCGCGGCCAATGTCTCCTTCAGCGGCGCGTCGCCGGTGTCGCCGCGCCAGCCGCGCTTGAAGAGCGGTTCGCCCGAGGTGTCGACATAGACCGAGGCGTGCTCGGGCCCGACGTGCAGGACGATCGGCAGATCGGGCCGATCAGTGTCGACGCTGGGCCGCTCACCATTTGATTCGCGCATCCGGTCGCAGACGGCGTCCTTGACGCGCAGCGCCGCGAAGTTGAGGCTGCGCAGCGGGCTCTTCTGCGCCGTCGTGTCGACGCGCAGCGTCTGCCGTGGCGTGATCCAGTCCGACCACTCGACGCCGCGGGCGAGCGCGTAGAGGTCGCCCTCGTTGCGATATTCGCCGCCAGCCACCTCGACCAGCACGCGCTGCGCCAGCCGGCTCTCGAGATTGAGCAGCATGACCTCGCGCGGGTCACCGGTCAGCGCCACGCCGCCGCGCTGCGTCTCAATGCGCGCCGCCGGCAGCAGGCCGCGCACCTCGGCTTCGAGCAGCGCTTCAACGCCGGCGGCGCACGGCAGAAAGATCGGCAACGGCATGGAGGGGCGGCGGTGCCGCGCCTACATCGCCTTGCGCAGCTGCGCCGGCGATATCTTCAAGGCCTCGCGATACTTGGCCACGGTACGCCGGGCGACACGAATGCCCTGTTCGTCGAGCATCTGCGAGATCTGGCTGTCGGAGAGCGGCTTCAGCGCGTCTTCGGCAGCGACGATCTGCCGGATCAGCGCCCGCACCGCGGTGCTCGACGCATTGCCGCCGGCCTCGGTGGCGAGCGAGGAGCCGAAGAAGTACTTGAGCTCGAAGGTGCCGAACGGCGTCGCCATGTACTTGGCCGTCGTCACTCGCGAGATCGTCGACTCGTGCAGGCCGAGCTCGTCCGCGATCTCGCGCAGCACCAGTGGCTTCATGGCGATGGCGCCGTGCGTGAAGAAGCTCTTCTGCCGCTCGACGATGGCTTGCGAGACGCGCTGGATAGTGTCGAAGCGCTGCA
>JBDTIO010000679.1:0-5621 GCA_039936375.1 Caldimonas sp.
GGCATGCTCACCGATGACGAGACCTGGGCCATTCGATACCTCATCGTCAACACGAGCAACTGGTGGGTCGGTCACAAGGTGCTGATCTCCCCCGAATGGATCAAGGACGTGAGCTGGGACGACAGGACTATCTCGATCCAACTGACGCGGCAAGCCGTGAAAGAAGCGCCCAGATACGACCCCGAAACCAGCTTGGTCGAAGTGAGGAAGCGCGTCTTCATGACCACTATGGACGTAGCGGCTATTGGCAGCAGGCCGACACAAAGCGCCGTTGAAGCAGGCCTCCGTTTCGCGAAGTTTTTCGACCGAGGGAACTCGACGGCTGGGTGCCCTTCTGCAATCGATGAATCCGCCTCGACGAATGCCACGTCAGCGGTCTCAGTGACGCTGCGTCTCCTGCATCTTCAATCGCCACGTCAGCGGATGTTGATTGCCAAGAACGCGAGCGTGCGTAGCCACGCGTCGGCTGCTGCTTCCGGCCTGTAGCCGCGCACGTTGGCAGGGTTCTCGAAGGCATGGCCGGCGCCCTCGTAGAGTTTGATATCGACGGACTTCCCGAGGCCTCGCATCGCGGTCTCGAAAGCTCGAACCTTGCTCGTCGGGATGCTGCGATCGAGGGCGCCGAAGTTGCCCAGCACCGGCGCTTCGATGCTTTGAAGCTCGGCCGTCTGCGCGGGCAGCACGCCGTAGTTCACGACGCAAGCAGCGAGCCGCGGTTCATGAATCGCAAGTTGAAGCGCCAGCCCTCCGCCCAACGACCATCCGACCGCGCTGACTTGCTTCGGTTCTACACGGGCGTGTGCCGACAGGTGGTCGAAGACCGCTTTCATGTCGCCGATTGCGCGGCCCTGCGGCAGATTGCGCTTCAACCTGCGCGCTTCGGCGGGGTCTGTCGTGACCGCGCCGCGATACAAGTCCACGGCGAACACCGCGTATCCGTGCTCGGCTAAACCCGTCGCTTGTTGCGCGACCCAGTCGTTCAGTCCCCACCATTCGTGAAGGGCGATGACGGCGCGGTGGCGGCCCGCTGCATCCGGTAGCACGAGGAGGCCGCCGATCTCATCGCTTCCTTTGCGAAGAACGATCCTTCGACTCCTCGTCATTGCTTCACGGAAAGATGCTTCGCACACCACGCGGTGAGCGTGGGCACGATCTTTCCGCTGGCCACTTTCTCAATCATGTGCTGCACGCCGTGCATGAGGTCGGCGGCCGCCGTCCCGAAGCAGCTTGCCGCGCAGATAGACGGTATACGCGACCACGCCGACGCCCGCGAGGCCAGCGCCGAGATAGAGCGCGTTCGGCCGCCTTTGGCCAGAGCGCCAGACGGCCATCGACGTTGCAACGACCGTGGCAACGAAGTTCAGGTTGCGGTGCGTCATCAGCATGTCGCGCGACTCGCGCTCGGCGTTGACTCCTCCCGGCGACGAGCCCGCTGGCAGCGGCAGCGAGCGCGCCGAGTGCGGCCAAACCGATGGCCTTCTGTCCGAAGTCGCAGAGCTTCGAGTTGTCGCTGATTTGCCAGCCAAGTCGGCAGCGACCGTGAGCGGCAGCAGCGTGAGGGGAAGGCGCACGAGCGCAGGGTGCATCTGTTGCGGACGGATCGCCATGTCGTGTCCTTGGTTGCCCTCATTGCAAAAAGCGATTTCATTGCGGCGCCTGCAACGTTGCCTCGAGTTGCAGCTCGAGCGCCTCGACCATCGAATAGGCCTGCAGGTAATCTTCTTCCTGGCCCGCCTTTTGCAGCGCATCGCGCTCCTCTTCCGCGAGGGCGATGCGACGCTTGAGCGTCTCGATGTCGTCTTGCTTACTCATGCATCATTTCCACCGTCGTAGGGGCGAGTCTGTGGCAAGAAGTGAGTCCAACCCCGCCTAGCGCGCGATGCCGAGCACGTAGACCGCGGCAACGAGCCCGCAGGCGACTCCGAGCGCGCCGCCATGGAGCGGGTTGATGCCGGTCCAATTGCCCCCGCGGTCATCAGAAAGACGACCGCGATCGTCGCAACGAACCCCCAGAGCATCTCGTGCGCATGCCAGGCGATCCCTTGCAGCGGGCCGGTCAGCAGTTGCGGCGCGTAGATCCAAATCGCGATCGCGATCAGCGCCCAGGCGGCGCCGCCCAGATAAAGCGGGCGAAAGCCGAGCCCGAGGAACGCGTCGAGGCTCGGCGCTGACCGGGAAGAGTGCGTAGTCGGCTCCTTCGTCGTTGGAGCGCCAATTGTGGCGCCGATGTCCATGTCGTCGTGGCCGAACCAGAGACACAGGTACATTGACGCCATGAAGAGACGCGACATCGCATGAATCACAAGCTCGCGGCGACGGCATCCGAGCCGTCGCCCGTCAAGACCTATCGAACGCTGCCGACGTTGCTGAAGGCGGTGCGCGACTGCCGCGTCTGCGAAGAGCATTTGCCGCTCGGCGCCCGCCCGGTGCTGCAGGCGGGCGCTGGCGCGCGCATCCTCGTCGTCGGCCAAGCGCCCGGCGCCCGCGTCCATGCCAGCGGGATCCCCTGGGACGACGCTAGCGGCGAGAAGCTGCGCGCGTGGATGGGCGTCGACCCGGCAACCTTCTACGACGACTCGCAGACCGCCATCATTCCGATGGGCTACTGCTATCCAGGGCGCGGCGGCGGCGGCGATCTGCCGCCGCGGCGCGAATGCGCCGAGCTGTGGCTCGGCCCGTTGCTGAAGAAGCTGCCGCGTGTCGAGCTGACCTTGCTGATCGGCCTGCATGCGCAGCGACATTTCCTTGGCGTACGGCGCCAGTCGACGTTGACCGAAACACTGCGAAGGTGGAAAGACTATGGGCCCGACTACATCCCCCTGCCCCATCCCTCGCCGCGCAACACGCCGTGGTTTCAGAGCCATCCCTGGTTCGAGCAGGAGCTCGTGCCCATGCTGCGTGACCGGGTTCAGCGGCTTCTCACAGGCTGAGCGGCCGGTGCCACGTCTGGCCGCGCCGCCGACTGGCGCCCGCCGAACATCCGTCGAAGCACCTGCGCACGCGACCGAGACGAAAGTCACAACCGATTCGCAGCGCGTCGCCTTCACCATCGGCCACTCGACGCGTCCGATAGAGGATTTCATCGACATGCTCACGGGGCACGAGATAACGACGTTGGTCGACGTGCGCACCGTGCCACGCTCGCGCCACAACGCGCAATACAACCGCGACACGATGCCCGAAACGCTGGCGCCGTTCGGCATCGCCTACGCCCACGCCGAAGGGCTCGGCGGCTTTCGTCCGACCGGCCCCGATTCGCCGAACATGGGCTGGCGCAACAAGTCATTTCGCGGCTATGCCGATTACATGCAGACGCAAGAGTTTGCCGAAAACTTGTTTTGGGTCATGGCGCTTGCCGATCAGCAGCGAATTGCGTTGATGTGCGCCGAAGCGGTGCCTTGGCGCTGCCACCGCTCGCTGATCGCCGATGCGCTCGTCGTGCACGGCGTGACCGCCGAGGAAATCGTCAGTCCGACCCGCCTACAGGTGCACAAGCTGACGCCGTTTGCGCGCGTCGACGGCTCGACCATCACTTATCCGCCCTACGAGAGCGAAGCGCCGGCCGACTGAAGACGACGCCGTTTGCAATCCGGTGCGGCGCCATGCGCAGAATCGCGCATTGCGTGTCGCAACCGAGGCTTGTTCCGGTGCCATGGGCCGATTTCAAGGCAACCGCCGGCACCAACCTGCTCGTACTCGATACGACCAAGGCCCTCATGGATGCGGAACCGCGAGTCAAGGAAGAACGTTGACGCTGCAGGCGGCCGGTGGTCCGACTTCGTCATAGTTGTAGCCGTACATTGGATTGCCATATCCGAAGCCGGATCCGTGCAACCAATAGCCGTCCTTTTGCATCTGGCGCTCAAACGCCTGCACATCGCTCATGCATTTCTGAGTGGTCTTGGCGTTGGCTGGGACGCTTACGTGTCCAACGGCGGCGATGCGACGGTCTCGGTGATCGACGTCGACGCGGCCAGCGTCGTCGCCACCGTGCCGGTGGGCCAGCGGCCGTGGAACTTAGCGATCACGCCGACGGCAAGAAGCTCTACGTCGCTTGCGGTCGCTCCGGCACCGTCTCGGTGATCGACACAACGAAGAACGAGAAGTCACGGACATCGCCGTCGGCAAACTGCCGTGGGGCATGGCGATCCGCTGAAAGCGGGTCGCACGAGACGCACTGCCGTCGGCGCGGCGGTCGCGCTCGCAGCCGGTCACGCCTTCGGCGCCGAGCACCCAACCGAGCACGATCGACGCGGCGCTGCTGCCCGGCCTCGATCTGGCGATAGACCGCGTTCCCGCACCGGTGCAGACGGCGACCGATGCGATCTCGAGCGGAGCAGCGCCTATTCGTTGGGCGTTCGTGCATCAAAGTCCCGCGGCAGGCAAGTAGGGATGGTGACCTCCCGACAGCTCCTGTAGCCGCCTCCGTGCGCCACAAGAAGAACGCTAATGGTCGCCACCACATGGCGTTGGTAGCCCCAGCGGAAGCCGCTGGCAGCGGAGGTCAGCCCTCGTCCGCTATGCACCAACGCCGGTCAGAGTGCTGGCATAGTTACGCCTTGTCGCGACGTGCCTTGCGCCCTTGCGGAAGAAGCAAAGATCGAGCTATGACGAAAGTGGTCGAACTTGGCAGCGAGGTGAGGTTGCCAAGCGGCAGGGTGGTGCGTATCACCGCGCCCGCCGACAACCTACGGCCCTGGACGGCATTGGTGCGCGGAAGTGTCTGGCAAGTGTGTCGTCCTCGCGGTCGGTCGGGCGAGCGCGGGGCGTCCCTGTATTACGGAGGGAAGCCGGTAGCGGAAGAGCTGGATGAAACCGACGCCAGGGCTCTCGCCGAAATTCTGAATCAGGTGAAAGCGGCACAGTATCCGCGCTGAGTCGGGTCGACATGCACGCTGCTTTCGATTGGCGCCGTCGACGCGTTCAACGATCGATATGGACGCAGCACCGTCGCGCTGTGCGGGGCTCGCGCCCAGCAACCGGCGCTTCGACACGCGCGTGGCACCACGAGGGCCGATCCGGCAATGCCGCGCGGATACTCCTCGCACCTAAATGTGCGCCAGCAGACAGACGGACCGATACCTTCGGCGCAATGTCATTGCGTCGAACCAAAGGATCACATCATGTTGCGCAGCGCGAAGGAAATGGAAGGGTATGCCGTCGGCGCCACCGACGGCGAGATTGGCCACGTCAAGGATTTCTACTTCGACGACGAGGCCTGGGTGATCCGCTATCTGGTCGTCGATACCGGCGGCTGGCTGTCGAGCCGAAAGGTCCTGGTATCGCCGATCGCCCTCGGCACGCCGAACTGGGAGCAGAAGCTGCTGCCGGCATCGATCAGCCGGGAGCAGGTCAGAAAGAGCCCCGACATCGATACCGACAAACCCGTGTCCCGGCAGCACGAAATGACGTATTCGGGCTACTACAACTACCCGTACTACTGGAGCGGTGCCGGCTATTGGGGCGGCGGCATGTACCCGAGCCTGATGATGCCGGGCTACGGTGTGCTCGGCAGCCCGTATCCATATGCCAGTGCTGGCGAAGGGCAACGCGAAATGGCGCGACGCGAGTCGGCGCGACACGAACAGGAAGATCCGCATCTTCGCAGCTGCAACGCCGTC
>JBDTIO010000680.1:0-9315 GCA_039936375.1 Caldimonas sp.
GGCGAAACGACCAGCACCAACGGAATGCGTGCCACCTGGATCACCGGCGTGAAGTCCTTGATCGCGTCGTAGGGCAGCTTCTTGTAGAGGTAGGGGTTGATGGCGAGCGTGGTGCTCGTGGCCAGCAACAGCGAGTAGCCGTCGGCTGGCGACCTCGCCACGTTCTCGGTGCCGATCAAGGTCGCGGCGCCCCCGCGGTTCTCGACGACGACCGGCTGGCCCGTGCTCTCGGTCAACTTCTGCGCCAGCGTGCGGGCGATCATGTCGGTGTTGCCGCCGGCTGAATACGGGACGACGAAACGGATCGGTTTGGAAGGGTAGTCGGGTGGCGCTGCCAGGACGGGCGCAGTTAAGGCGAGACTGGTTGCTATGGCGACCAGGAAACGTCGGGAAGTTTGTGAACGAGAGAAAGGCACGCTGTCTCCAGCCATTGGGTATGGCGGGATGGTAGCGAGAGGAGAGAGCGGACCGTCGGTCGCAGCCGGTGGTCGGCAGGCTCTAACGGGCAGTCAATGGCGTACGCCTTAACTGTTGGACCTCGTTGTCTCCTGCGGCTGCAACAGTAAAGCACCGTGATCGCCTCGACCAGTCGTACCGCCTCCTGCTTGAACTCACGCTGAGGGACGTCGGTCAGAGCCTGGTCGACGGATTCCCGGACACGCCCTGATCGACCCATTCTCGTTGGCGGCATCAGAGTCGACATGCGTCTTTGTCGAGTTGCCTGCCATCGGATGAAGGCTAAGGACGACTATTTGTTCGCCGCGCTGATTCGGTGTCCCCAAGGGCGAGATCGCGACTGAAACGCGGCTCTATGTCAACGGTAACGACCGCCTCTCCCCGGTCAACTGGCGCGTACACCGTCTTTACCGAGCCGAAGCCGACTACGGTGGGGCTCTCGCCCACAAGTTCCAGAAGCGTGACTGCCGTCTCCGCCGGAACGTCGCCGATCCGCTTCCAGGCTTTCATGAGCCCGAGAAGTGACTGGCACGGCACCCAAACCGATATGCGAGGCCTACTGTCCGTACTGTCGGCCGTCGCAACTCGACTCGAGAACCTTCGAAACAATGCTGCCGCACTATCGCTGCCCGATCGGGAATCGTCGTCCCTCCGAGAATCGTAAAAACGGACGTCGTGTTGTGTGTCCGTTCTTCTGTATCTAGCGCTGGGATTGAGGCCACGTCCTGAACCTCCAAGTGGGTGTCGACGGCTCGGCGTGCACGGCACGCGCCAACGCTGCAACCTGATATTCGTCCGACGCAGACACGGTCGTGGAACTGCGAGCACGCCGTCGCGCGCGGACAACTACGACAGCTTGACCGTTGCGCTACGACCTGCGCGGGGCCGGCGCGCTCATCGCCTCATCATCAGGTAGCCGGGGCTGACCTGAGCAGGAGAAGAAAGACGACATACGCTTCACGCGACGCAACGTGTCCCGCGTCAAGAGATAAGCCTGGATTTGTCTCTCCGTCATCGTACGGAACTGAGCACGTCGAGCTATTGAGTTGCGACGGCTGACATCGGACGGCAAACCGTTTGCGAAGTGTCCAGCCATGATCGATCTCCATTCTCAGTGGCGGTGCGAGGACGTTGGCCGACGGAAATCAAGTACAGGGGTCGGCCCGGGCAAAATTCTAAGAAACGGCGCGCGGCATTTCAAGAGGCGCCTGGTCGGGTGGAGTCCCCCTCGTCATTCGTCGCTCAAGTTAGCCGGTCGTGCCAGCCGCGCCGCCGGGCGGCGGTGCGGCTGGCAAAGGCGAAGCTCTAGGCGGCCTTCACTTCGATGCGACGGGGCTTCGCCCGCTCGAGCTTCGGGATGCGAAGCGTGAGCACGCCGTCGACGAACCCGGCATCGATCGACGCGGTGTCGAGTTCGCCGCTGAGCTCGAACACGCGACGGTAGTGATTGGCCTTGATCTCTGCGTAGATTGACACCAGGGCATTGGCTTCACCGAGCGCCAAAGGCGCTTCGATGGTGAGCGTCCTTCCGTCGACGTTGATCGACACGGCACTTTTCTCGACGCCCGGCATGTCGGCGGTGATCGTGATCGCCGACGAGTCCTCGCCGATGTCGACTGGCGGAAGCAACGGCGGCGCCTGACGCGCGTCCGAGCTGGTCATTTGAGTTTGCATGGGCTTCTCCTTCAGGTGGCGGACGCTCGGCGTCCGCTGGAAATTTGAACTTGACGGGGCTTGGCCGACTCGCTCTTGGGCACGACGATCTTGAGGACCCCGTTCTTGTAGGTGGCCTCGACGCGAGTGGCATCGGCATCGTCGGGTAGGGTGACCACCCTGCGGAATGGCCCGTCGAATCGCTCCCGGGCGTAGCTGATGACGCCTTCTTGAGCATCGCGCTGGGGTATGCGCCTTTCGCCGGACACGACGAGCAGGCTTTTTTCGACGGTGACCTGGATCGAAGACGGGTCGATCCCAGGGGCGAAGGCGTAAATCTCAAGCGCGTCCGCCCACGTGCCGACATTGAGGGCCGGAAACGCGCCGGCGCGCGACACGGCGCGAATGCTCGAGCCGGCGCCGCCCCCACTGAGCAGCTCGTCGAGGTGCTCCTGCAAGCGGAAAACATTGGCGAGATATTCGCCAGGCGGATTCAACATGGATGGGTACACGACAGTTCTCCTTTCGCGGTTGGGAACAGGCAGATCGCCCGCGGCTGCGACATAGGAGCGGCCTCGGACGATTTCAAGACCCCGATTGCGGAGGAGGGCTCCTTCGGTCATGGAGGACCAAACAGCTACCCCGCGGTCGCCCCGGAGCTCGCGTTTCGTGTCCCGCTGGTGCGCTCAAGTCGTGCGTTGCGGGACACCCGCCATTCGGTCTTGGACGTTGCAGAGGGGGGGAGACTTTTTCGATGACCAGCACCGTTACGAAGGCGGCGCGCAAGGGGGCTCAGCTCTCTGGGAAGGGGGTCAAACAGGCGCCTCGAAGGGCGACCTCCAGATCTCCGAGTCGGCGCAAGAAGTCGAAGGTCGACATCGCGATCGCGAAAAAGCTTGCGCCCGCCGCAGCGATCGCCCTGCTCGATAAAACCGAGCAGGCCTCGGGTGCGCTCGCACCCGCGCTGGATATCTTGGGCGCAGGCGTTTCACGGGCCGAGACCGACGGCAAGATCCGCGTCCAACTGGCCTTCGATGGCGGCGAGATCCTTCCCGTCGAAATGAGCGCGCAAGCCGGTAAAGCTCTCGCAGCGGGTCTGTCCGAGGAGCTAGGCGCTAAGCCCAAGCCCAAGCCCAAGCCCAAACGGTGACGACCGACCCCGGGCCGACGGAGATCGCGGTCGGCGCCCTCAGAACGATTTTTGGCGTCTGGAACAAAGTTACGGCGCTTCACCGCTGTCGAGGCGTGGACAGAATTCGATCAGATCCTCGATCTCGGTCGATTTGTCGAAGACGCGGCGCGCCCCCAGGTCCGTGCACTTCCTTTTCATTTCAGCGGTCACGTAGTTGCTAAGTACGACCGCGTCGATGGGGGCTAGATTCGCACATGCCCCCAGGACACCCAAGCCGCTGCCTCGTTCCAGAAAAATGTCGACCACTACCAGGTCACAACCGTTGCGGTCCTGCTTGAGCCACTCTACGGCGTGGTCCTCCGTCGTTGCGAAGCCCACCACTTGCACCGGGGCAAGCTCTTCAAGCGCCTCGATCACACTCTCCCGGATCAGCGAGTTGTCCTCGACAAGAAAAACTCTGATGGTCATGCGGCAGCTTGTCCAACAACGAGTAGACGAATGACAGCGACTGGAAGCGTATATAAGCGTGCCTGCCTGCAGCCAGACGTAGGACATGAGCGCGTTTGTCTGCCTTCCATTTTCTTCGGGTTCCCGTGGTGATGCGGATGCCTTTTGGGTAGTTCGCCCTGCTGTCCAGACGCCGTGGCGCAACCGCTGGCACTTACGGCTCCCGCCCTGCGCGCCTCGGGATTTGGCCGGAGCTTGGTCGCCACAAGAACGACTTGGCTGGTCCGGGTGACATATAAAATGTTCAGCCGGCCCGGATTCGGCCTGTTAGTCGCCGCGATCTAGTGTTTGGTGGAACGGCCGCGAAGCGGATTGTCGTGAACGCCCGGAAATGGCCGGGAGCGCGAATTCGCGGCGTGGCCTGAAAGCCGCCGCTCGCAACCGCAACGCGAATCCTGAGCGACGGCTATCCGGGCGGGTGACGATGGTGCGGACCCGGCCAGTTCCCGCCGCTGGCCGTTGGCAGCTTCCGGGCATCTCATATCAATTGTCCAGGGTCACCTCGTCGGCAACCGGCGAGGCTCGAACGCGGTTGTCTGCGGCCGTAGGCGCGGTGGCCAGCGCGCTAACACCTATTGCGACGGCACGGGTCAGGGCCGACCGTCGGCGCGGTCGCCGAATTCAGCGAGGCGCGTGGCCCTAACTTCGAAAGCACGTCCATGAAACACCTAAAGACCGTCATCCTCTTTGGCCTCGCGGCTGCGAGCGTGCTCTGTGCGCCGTCGGTTCAGGCCGCCGACCGCATGAAGAGTGGGCTGTGGGAGATGACGAGCACGAACGGGGGTGCCGCGCATACGGGCAGTACCTGCGCCGCGCCCGACACGGTCAAGCTGATCAACGGCACGCCGTCCGAGTTGCGCGCATTCGTCGAATCCACCAACGCGCAGGCCAAGTGCAGGGTGCAGAACTACAAGCTGGACGGCGATGTCGAGTCCTACACCGCTGTGTGTGGTGGATCATCGACTGACATCACAACAACGTATCACGGGGACTCGTACAAGATGGTGATGACAACCAAGGGCGACGCGGGAGTGAGCACGTCGCAGATTCAAGCCCGACGCCTTGGCCCCTGCCCCTGAGTTCCTTCAGGAAGTCTTGGTGACCGCGCGCCGTCGGGCAGCGCCGAACTGGCGCCGCCACGACCGCAGCGACGCGGCGCCACCGGTACCCACGGCCTAGCGCTCGCGGTCGAGTGCATCCTGCGCGGCAGCCAGCTCCTCGCCGCGCTGGCCCAGCGCCTGCCTGACGCGCTGAGCGCTCATGTGCGGCGGGTCGTGCGCCTGCACGCCCGCATCCAGGGCCCGGATTCGGCAAAGGAGCGGTCGCACGCGGATGACCTCTTCCGGGAGCGGCGTTTCAGGCCACCTACAAGCCCAAACCTCGATGTCTACAGCCCGCCGACTTCGTCTCTGACGGGGGATCTCGTCAGGAACGCAGCGCCGAACGCCATCGCTTCGTTGCTTTGGACGGGCGGCTCGTTCAAGATCGCATATGCACTGCGATCCGGCCGCGCCTCCGCGACCTAGCCTTGGACGAGCTGATTCAGTAGTCGAACAGCCCGCGTCAAGGAAGAAAGAGTGCCATCAATGTCGAGGCGACGACCGCTTCGTAGCCCTACGTGGCCGAGCGTCAGCAGCCGCTTTGGGTGGCGGATTCAACTGGCCACCGACATCCAGGTCTACTTCTGCGATCCACGGAGCCCTTGGCAACGGGGAAGCAACGAGAACATGAACGGGCTACTCAGACCGTACATGCCAAAGGGCATCGACATCTCAAACTATTCACAGGCGCGGCTCAACGCGATCGCGAGACGATTGAACGAAAGGCCGCGTAAGACCCTCGGCTTCCAAACGCCCGCTGAAATGTTCAGCTCATCTGTTGCGTTGACCAGTTGAATCCGCCGTCGGCTGCGTGAGTTCGCTGGCCTGAGCAGCAGACGTTCGACTGTTCGACAACGCGAGGGGCGCTCAGCCGCTTCGGTTTATGTCAGCAGGTCACCGAATACCGGCCGCTCATGTTGCGAACATCCCTGCGCCGCGATGACCGGCATGCGGCCGAGACCGTGAGGTCAGGGGCGCCTACGATGATCAGCAACCGCTGCGTCGCCGCCCAACTTCGTCGTAGCGGCGGATTTCTGAACGTCCATGGCTCATCTTCGATTTTCTGGGAAGATCATCAACATCTCATCTATCACAGAGAAGCCTTCTTCGCCCTCGAGAAAAGTGATCTCGATGGGCTCAAACCCGGACCGATTCGAGTCAGGCCGAAGTGTGATGCGTTCGTGCCTCCGCCCACCGTCCTCCGCAGGCACCTTCTCGCTTGCGTAGAGCTTGACCGTGTACCGTCCCCTGGTATTCGGTTCTGCGATACCGCGGTGTTCGACGACCACCACTTTGCCCTCGCGCGTGCCGGACGGGTTCGCGCGGAACAGGCACCACGAGCCGTTCGGAATGCGGCGGTTCATCGACTCGCCCACTACCTGGGCCACGAATAGGCCTGGCGGTGGGCGTACCCATTCAGGCAGGGCGACCCAATCGTCCGCGCCGTCCTCCATCGCCTGCGTATCCGAAAATGCGCCCGCGGCGAATCGCAGGTCAATGACCGGTACGGCCGCCACGCCGGCATCTCGTTCTTCCTTGCAGACCCGACGCAACGGGACTATGTTGGATGGCAAACTGGCTGTCGCGCGAAGGGCGGCTTCGATGTCTTCGGCGGTCTCAGGCACCGCGAGCAACCGCGACCGAAGGTAGGCAGCCAACAGTGCATCCGTGCAATACACGTAGCAGCCCTTCATGCCCCGGGTCATGAGGGTCCGGTAGGGGTTCTTGACGATGGAATCCGCCAGGGCACGGGCGCCTTCGGGATCCGCCTTCAGCATCGACTTGAGCCCCTTGACCGATTGGTCCGACGACGCGCGCTTCGTCGCGTCGCTCACGATGCGTCCATTGCGGTAGGCCAGGTCCGGGCCGATGATCTTGGCACTGACTGCGTCGCGTTTCTCGGGGGGGAGAGTATGCGGCTCTGCTCGTCGGTCAGCCACTGGAAGTGTTCCGCCAGCTCCCTGGCTTCAACGACCAGCGTCTTTGATACGACCAGCTCCCGTGTGCCGTGTACCCGCCCCTGGGCGCCCGAGTCCCGGTTGCTCCGCAAGCTGCGCAACTGCCTTGAGTACCCGGTCGGCCACGAGACGGGCGGCAACGGCATCGTCAGCGGCGAAAAAAGAGGCTTCTTCGTCGAGGTTGGGATGCCAGGTCGCGTTGACTTTTCGATTCCAGGGGCCTGAATCCTTTCGGGCAGAGAAGGCATTTTCGGCGGCGGCCTGACGACGTCATGAGTCGATCTCCTCCTCCTCCGGCGCGGCAAGGGTCAGGACGGCCTGGCCGACATTCTTGTGCGTCATGATTCGCTGCTCGAGGCTGCGCAGTGTGCGGGCGAGCTCGGCCTGGGTGTGATCGCCGGCAAGCGACACGTGGGCGGCCAGGAGAATGCGATCGGGGCCGATGAACTCGGCGAAGAGGAGCGTCACCCGCTCGATCTCGGGCGTGTCCTTTAGCAGACGAATCCCCATTGCCCTTTGCTCGGCGGAAAGAGGCGCTCCCGCCAGGAACTGTCGGTTCAGGTTGATCAGCAGCACGCCGGCGAGGCCCATCAGGAGGCCGATCAGGATCGAGCCCGCGGCGTCGAAGCGCACGTTGCCCGTGATCTGATGCAGGGCCATGCCCAGCGCCGCAACCCCGAGCCCGACGAGGGCGATGAGATCTTCGGTGAACACGGCACGCAGCTGGGAGTCGGAGGTGGCCAGCACGTGCGCGAAGATTCCCACGTGGCGCTCCGCGGCGCGCCGTCGCACGAACCTCGTGGCCTGAATGAACGAGGCGCCCTCCAGCACGAAGGAGATGGCGATCACCACGTACCCGAACCGGTAGTCGGTCGTGGTGTCGGGGGCGCTGAGCTGGGTGATGCCGCGCCACACCCCGACCTCGGCGCCCACGATGACCATCACGATCGAGGCGAACAAGGTCCAGACGTACGAGTCGCGCCCGTAGCCCAGGCGGTGCTTCTCGTCGGCGGGGCGCCTGGCCGCGAAGTACGCGGCAATCAGGAAGCACTCGGCAGCCGTATCCACCCAGGAGTGCATCGCCGCGGCCAGCATCGAGGCCGAGCCGGTGAGAACGGCGGCGGCAGTCTTCGCCATCGCCGCCACCGTGCCGGCGGCAAGGGCGAAGATCACGGCCGTCGTGCCGCCCGCGCTCAGCGAGTCGTTGCCCAGGTGCCGATGGAAGCGGCTGAAAGCCCTCATGCCTGGATACTGCCAGAGGGCAGGCGGCGGCACGGCCGGTTCCGCTCGACCAACCCCCGATCGATCCGCGCCACAATCCCGGCATGCTGGTCCTCGTCGTCGGCCTCGTCCTGTTCCTGGGCCTCCACTGCGTCTCGATCGTCGCACCGCAGTGGCGGCTGGCGATGATCGGCCGGCTCGGCGAGGGGCCGTGGAAGGGCATCTATTCGATCGTGTCGGCCGTGGCCCTCGTGGTCCTGGTCGTAGGCTACGGCATGGCCCGGCGCGAGCCGGTCGTGCTCTACACGCCGCCGGCGGCGCTGCGCCACCTCGCGCTGCTGCTGATGCTGCCGGTGTTCCCGCTCTTCATCGCCGCCTACTTTCCGGGGCGCATCAGCCGGGCGGTCAAGCATCCGATGCTGCTCTCGGTGAAGATCTGGGCAACGGCGCACCTGATCGCCAACGGCACGCTCGCCGACGTCGTGCTCTTCGGCGCCTTCCTTGCCTGGGCGGTGGCCGATCGAATCTCGGTCAAGCGGCGCACGGCGATCGAAGCGCACCAGGTGCCGGGCGCGCCGCCGAGCGCCGTCAACGACGCCATCGCGGTCGCTGCCGGTCTCGTCGTCTACGTCGTCTTCCTGTTCTGGGCGCACCGCCTGCTGATCGGCGTTTCGCCGCTGGGCTGAGCGGGCCTCTGGGGCACGCTCCTGGAACGGCTACGTTCGACCGGCCGACAGGTGCTTCGGCCTCCACCCCGGAACGTTCTCCATGCGCCACTGCCACCAGCGAGGAACAGCGGGATCGAACGAACGCTCCACGTAGTACGGAACCATTGGTGCATACCAGTCCCAAAGACGGCGCAATTCCGCTTCCGGGGTGTCGTGAACATCCACGCGCAGATCGACGATCGGGAAGCTGTGACTTCCATAGACGAGTAACGCAGCCGAGGTCTGCCCTTCAGGCTGACCGCCAGCGTCTCGGCCAGCCTCCACTGAGCGCATCAGTCTTTCGGCAAGCGGCTCTTCGACACTGGCCTTGAACGCCTCGGACATCGCCGTTACCACCCGCTCGCCCGCTAGAACGTTGCCCGAGCACACATACCCTTCGCCAATGATGTGGCCCGCCCAATCCGGGTTGCGCGACCCTGTGACCGCGTGGGCGCGACCGTAGAAATCGACGACAGCGATCTGACGGCATTCGGGATAGGGATCGCTTGACAGCAGTTCCGAGACGATCTTTTCTGCGCAAAGCCCCGATTTCATCAAGCCCGCGGCGATCAGGTTGAGCT
>JBDTIO010000681.1:0-3409 GCA_039936375.1 Caldimonas sp.
TGCACTACCAGCCGAAGATCGACGTGCGCGGCGCCAAGATGGTCGGCGCCGAAGCGCTGATGCGCTGGCGCCGTCACGGCGTGCTCGTTGCGCCGGGCGACTTCATTCCGCTCGCCGAGGAGACCGGTCTCATCACGCCGCTCAGCGAATGGGCGATCCGCGAAGCGGCGCGCCAGGCGCGGCTCTGGAAGGACAGCTTCGGCTTCGACGACTCGATTGCCGTCAACCTGCCGAGCCGCCTGTTCGAGCGCACCGACCTCGTCGAGTACATCCACAACGCCGTCACGACATACGGTGTGCCACATCACGCGATCGAGCTCGAGATCACCGAAACGGGCTTGATGAAGGATCTGCAGAACGTGATCCCGTCGCTGCATCGCCTGAACGAGATCGGCGTCGAGATCTCGATCGATGACTTTGGCACCGGCTATTCGTCGCTCGCCTATCTCACCACGCTGCCGATCAGCGAGCTGAAGATCGACCGGAGCTTCGTCCGCGACCTCGGCATGACGCCGCAGAGCTCGGCGGTGGTCACCGCGATCATCGCGCTGGCTCGCTCGCTCGGCCTGCGCGTGATCGCCGAAGGCGTGGAAAACCTCCGCCAGATGGAGGTGCTGCACCGGCTCGGCTGCGGCATCATGCAGGGGTTCCTGTTCAGCAAGGCGCAGCCACCCGAGTTGATCGAGGAGTGGCTGCAGCAGACGGTTCTGCCGAAGAAGGCGCCCTGGATCGGCAAGGCCGGCAGCGTCGATCTACCCGAGCCGCCACGCGCCACGCGGGCTCGTCTTTCGCGGCCCTGAGTCGAGCCCCGTCGCCATGGAAATGACGCGCCCTTCGCCGCTCTCCAAGCCCGCCGGCAGCGACGTTTCCGCGGCGCAAATCGCCAAGGCCGCCTTGCGCCGGCTCGCCGTCGAAAGGCTCGAGCCGACCCCGGAAAACTACGAACGCGCCTATCGCCACGAAGCGGGCGACGGCAACGCCGTGGCGTCGATGCCGCCGCGGGCGCAAAAGCTCGTCGACCGGCTGGCGCAACGCGCTTTCGACAGCGACGCGGCGGCAGTCGGCATCGAGATCGGCCAGGCATTGACGCATGGCCGCTGGGATCACGCCGAGCACCTCTTCGAGGCCGCCAACGGCGCCGCTTCGGAAGCGCTGGCAACGCTCATCGAGCGCATCGTCCGCGGCGTCGAGCGCGGCGGCCACAACTGGACGCCAGCGCGCCGCAAGGAAGGCATCCAGCGCGTGCTTTCGGGCAGCCGCGGCGATTCGCGCCGTCTGCAACAACGCCTGGCGCAACTCGTCAACAGCTGGGAGAGCGATACCGCGGCGACCGAAGTCAGCCTCAACGAGACGGTCGACGACGGCGCAGCGGCCACGCCGGCGGCGAACGACGCGGAGGGATCGAGCGCCCCGGTCGCGGCTTCGGGGGCCGCGGCAGCTGCGCCGGCGCCGCTGGCCTGGGATCTCGTCACCCGCAGTCTGGTTGGCGCGCTCGAGCAGGCCCTGCCGCAACACGACGACGCCAACGGCGAGCTCACGGCCGAGCTGGCGCGTCTCAGCGAGCGCCTGGCAAGCGAAGGCGCTACGGCGCCGCTGGCCGACGAAATGCAGGCGGCATGCGCGCGCGCCGAGCGCGTGCTGCAGCATCGCCACCATCTCTTCGATCAGCTCGGCAAGCTCTGCCACGAGCTCACCGAGAGCCTGACGGACATCGCCGAGAACGACAGCTGGGTCAAGGGCCAGTGCGACGCGATGCGCCTCAAGATCGAGGAAGGGCTGACGGCGCGCGGCGTCCGCGCGGTCAGCGACATGCTGCATCACGCACGCACTCGCCACGCCGAGGTCAAGGGCGAGCGCGAGAAGGCCCGCGACGCGCTCAAGCTCATGATTCAGCAGATGCTCGCCGAGCTCGGCGAGCTCGGCTCGAAGACCGGCGAATTCCACCAGAGCGTCGGCCGCTACGCCGAGGTGATCGAGGAAGCGGATTCGCTGGAGAGCCTGACCGGCGTCGTTCGCGAAATGGTCAATGAAAGCCGGGCGGTCCAATCGCTCGTGCAGCAGACGCAGGCGCGCCTGCAGGAAGAGCACAGCAAGGCGACCGATCTCAGCGAGCGCGTGATCAAGCTCGAAGACGAGATGAAACGCCTTTCAGACGAGGTGTCGACCGATCAGCTGACGCAGATTGCCAATCGACGCGGCCTGATGCAGGCCTTCGAGATCGAGAAGGCGCGGGTCGAACGCAATGGCGGCCATCTCTCGATCGGCCTGCTCGACATCGACAATTTCAAGCGTCTCAACGACGAGCTCGGACACAGCGCCGGCGATGAAGCGTTGAAGTCGCTGGCCAGCATCGTCAGCAAGACCTTGCGGCCGACCGACCGGATCGCCCGCTATGGCGGCGAGGAGTTCGTGGTGCTGCTGCCCGAGACGCCGGCCGACGAAGGCGAGCAGATCCTGACCCGACTGCAACGAACGCTCACAGGTGGCCTCTTCATGCACAAGGAGAAGCAGGTCTTCGTCACCTTTTCTGCGGGCGTGACCGGCTATCGGCTCGCCGAACGCATCGAAACCTCGCTCGAGCGCGCCGACCAGGCGCTCTACGAAGCGAAGCGAACCGGGAAGAACCGCACCTGCATCGGCTGATCGCAGCGCGCGATTCGCTCAGCCTTCGGGCGCTGCACCCACGATCGGCTCGCCGAGCAGGCGCAAGGCGCGTTGCACGTCGCGTTCGAACGCATTGACGGTCGCCTCGGGTGCCGTCGACCTCATGAGCGCGGCACGAAACGCCTCGGACTCGCTCGCGTAGAACGCCTGGACGACGGGGCGCGCGTCGGCAGGGAGAGCTTCGGCCAATGAGTTGAGAAAGCACTCCATCGCCAGCAAGCTGCCTTGCAGTTCGCTGATTTGTTCGCTCAGCTGCGTCAAATTGCTCATCTCGTTCTCCTGCGGGTACAGAGCGTCGCTCTCGTCGTCGCTGCCGAGCACCGCCGGGCCGAGAGACGAGCCAGCCGACCAGCGGTCGGACGGATTGAAAGGAGCGGAAGCCAAGCGGGACTCGCTGCAACGTCAGTGCGAGATGGCGGCGATAAGGCGCGCCCCCTGCCGATCGGCTTCGGCACGCTCTGCGGACGCCGATTCGAAGCGACGATCTTCTTCAGCGAGCCGTGCGCAGGCGATCCGATCACGCTCGACTCGGCAAGCCAGCGCGAATTCGTGAAAGGTACGCTCGATTTCTTGATCGTTCATGGTCAACAGCTTTCGCAATCGGCGTGCCAATCCCGAAACAGGGTCTCGGTGCCGATGGCGGAGACGGTGAGATTCGAACTCACGAAGGAGTTTCCTCCTCGGCAGTTTTCAAGACTGCTGCCTTCAACCGCTCGGCCACGTCTCCCGCAAGCGCACGCCGTTC
>JBDTIO010000682.1:0-3510 GCA_039936375.1 Caldimonas sp.
CGCCGGCTACAACCTGCGCCTGCTGACCGTCGTGCAGGCGATGTCGCAGCTCGATGCCGTCTACGGCGAGAAAGAGTCGCGCACCTTCGCCACCAACCACGGCCTGCAGATCCTCTTTGCGCCGCGCGAACAGCGCGACGCCGACGAGTACAGCGCCATGCTCGGGCAGTTCACCGAGCGGGCGATCTCACGCGGACGCAGTCGCTCCTTCGGCAATCACGGCCACAACAGCATCAGCAGCAACCAGAGCGACCAGCGCCGCGCCTTGCTCCTGCCCCAGGAGTTCAAGGAAATCGGTCCGGAGCGTGTCGTCGTCATCGCCGAGAACTGCAAGCCCATTCTGGGCGAAAAGATCCGCTACCACCGCGACAAGGCCTTCCAGGCGCGCCTGCGCCCTCCTCCGCCCGTGCCGGTGATGAACATCGATCTGCACCTGGCCAGGGTGCAGCAGCGGTGGAGCTATGCCCCGGACGAGATCGCCGTCGACGAGAAGCTGGACATCGACGCGCTGGCCCAGCCTTTCTCGGCACTGCCGGATCCGCCGCCGGCCGCCAAACCCGCGCAGGTCGGCATCTGGGTCGATGGCTTCTTCGAGATGACCCGGATGGACCGGGAAACGATGGAAGGCGGGTCGATCGAGCCCGCGACGGATCTCGACATCGAAGCGCTCGACCGCCCGGCCGTCGAAGCGACTGCGACAGCCTGACCACGATCAGTGAGGACCTCATGAAACTCTCCGTCTTGCTCTTTCCCGTAATGCTGATCCTTAGCTCGTGCAGCTCTCCCCCCAAGCCGCCGAGGGTCGACGAGTCGCGCAAGCACCGGGTCAACGCCACTGCCTTGGTCGAGCTGCAGGTCTGCAAGGGCGAGCTGCAGAACAGCCGCATCCTGGCAACCGAGAAGTCGCGCGACGTCCAGGCCACGCGAGCTGCGTTCTTCAAGCTGGCGGCGCTGCATCAGGCACAGGCAACGCGGCAGGCATCCGCGGAAGACACGCGCAGCACGGTCTACACGATCCTCTTCCCCTTCGGCAGCACGCGCGTTGATCTGCCGCCCGCACAGGCCGAGAGATTAATCGGCGAAGCTCGAAGCGCACCGCTGATCCTGCTGAGCGGCCGGACCGACGGCGCAAGCGAAAACCCGGCCGAAAGCCGCATCGCCCGTCAGCGATCCGAGGCGGTCCAGTCCTTCCTGCAAGCCGCCGGCGTCGCTCCGGCTCGTATCCGTGCGACCTGGCAGCCAATTGGCGACCACGCCGGCGAGAACATCACTGCGGATGGGAGATCGCTCAACCGCAGAGTGGAGATCGAGATCTATAGGTTTGCGCCCAGGACTGGGACGCTCGCCGAAGCCGATCCGTCTTGAACAACGGCAGCACCTGTTACCGCCGCGGAGGACTGCAATGGATGAACCACCAAGCATCGAGCGCCGCCCCGGCGGCAACGTCGAGCCGTTGAACCGTACGACAGTCCTCAAGGAACAGTTCCAGATCCCGGATGCGCCAGTGGGCCAGCGCTTCGAGCTTCGCGATCCCTTTGCGGAGGTGACGCATCGATCGAACTCCTTCGAGGACATGGTCCGCACGGCCGACCGCCTCGGGGCCATCCGCTTCGTCGCTATCGCGCCGGACGGCAAGCGTACGAACATCTCGAAGGAAGACGGCTTGTGGCACCGACCCGAACCGCAGTTGATGAAGGCGCCCGCGGCGATCCGAAGCGAGGCGCCTGCAAGAGATGCCATGCCCACGGTGGTGTCACCTCCGTTGACCCAGTCGGACGCTCTCCTCGCGAAGATCGACGCCGACGCGCAGCGCGCGGCCCGAGTCGCAAAGCTCGAGACCGATCTCAACGATCGCTATCTCATCCAGCGCGCGCCGCTCAGGATCGGCGACGTCACGATCGGGCAGACCGAGTACCGGCACCGCGGCGACAGCTCGCGGGTGGCCTTCACGGAGTCGACGTTCAGGCTGAGCACCGACACGAACAGTCCTTCCGTCGCGCGGTCGATGGTCGACGTCGCCGAGGCACGCAACTGGCAGGCTCTGCGCGTTTCCGGCAACGAGGACTTCAAGCGCATGGTCTGGCTTGAGGCGTCAGTGCGCAACGTCAGGACGGTGGGCTACGAACCGGTGCCGGGCGACCAGGATCTCCTTCGCAAGGAACGAGAGGCTCGGCAGCTCAATCGCATCGAACGGCAGGACCAGGGGGAAGCGACTGCAAACACGAAGCAGTCGGCCCGTGGTGGAAGCCGCAAAGCGGTTCTCGCCGCCCTGGAGGCCGTCCTCGTTGCCCGGCACGTCCCGGAAGCGCAGCGCGCCGCCGTGATGGCCGTAGCCGCCGAGAAGCTCACCGAGCGATTGCGCCGAGGCGAGACACACCGGGTCAAGATCTACGACAACTCCGCACCGTCGCAGCGACCACAGATCACTCCGCCGCGCGACGTTCAGCGCACGCGCGAACGCGCGTCGCCGACGCGCTGACGCCGCCGGAGGACAGCCATGAGTTCGACCTTCCTCATTGCCGGCGAGCATCACGCTGATGACGAGCCGGATTTCCAGCGAGCGCTGGCGGCAGCGCACATCAATCGCACGCGCCCGATGTGCCTTTGCAGGCCAGAAGGCGTAGAGACCAGTGTTGCAACGACCGGTGACGGCTTCGTCATCAGGCGGATTCCTTACACGGCCACGCAGCACGCGCCCTCTTGTCCGCTCGCGAGAACGTGGCAATTCTCGAAGCCGATCTCGCCTCGAAGACGCGTGCTCGCCGAGAGCCGCGACTTCGACACGTTCCGGATGGAGTCACAGGCGCTGGGAACGTTGTTGCGATCTCTTTGGCATTCTGCCGGGCTGACCCGCTGGCAGCCCTCCTTCGCGGGCAAGCGCTCATGGGCCACCGTGCGCGCGCATCTCCAATCTGGAGCGTCCGGCTATGACTGGCGCGGCGGCGCGCTTGGCGATTGCCTGTACATCCCCGAGACGTTCCGCCTCGAAGAAAAAGACGCGATTGGCGCTCGACGAGACGCGAAATGGGCACGCATCGCACAACGCCATGCACCGAGAGACTTGGCGTTGCTGATCGGCGAGGTCAAGAGGATCGAATACGCGACGCAAGGGAGCGCGTTCATCATCAAGCACGTGCCGGATCGGCCGTTCATCGTCCTGACCGACAAACGCCATTTCTGGATAAACCGACTGTGCGGCGGTGCGGCCACGTTTTGCGAAATGGACGATGACCTGCATCTGGTCGCCATCGCCACGTTCGCCCTATCGAGCAAACTCGAACCTGCTCTTTGCTGTGTGCACTTCATGCCGACGACAGCCGAGTGGCTGCCGATCCGAAACGGCCGGGAGCGCGCGATGCTGGCCGGACTGATCCGCGAAGGAAAGTCCTTCATCGTCGACGAGTCGCTGTTCGGCCCGAGACATGAGCCGAAGCCTCGGCGGCCCGAGCCGGTCAACCATTCAGCTGCGCCCGCGCCATGAGCTCGCCTGGAAACGCGCGCGGCCGCCTA